>JAICEJ010000236.1 GCA_025924215.1 Candidatus Binatia bacterium | reverse complement strand
GATAGCCGTGATTCGCGCCTTCATCGGAGTGCAGATTGGTCCTCAGGTTCGCGCCCGAATTTCCGAAACAATCGCGCAGCTGGCGCCGGAAATATCCGGGATCCGCTGGGTCCGAGAAGAGAACTTTCATTTCACGCTGAAGTTTCTAGGTCTTATAGAAGAGCCGCAAATCGAGCTTATCAGCAATGCGCTTGCTCAAGCCATCCACCCCTTTCGGCGGTTTACTATTAATGCTAAATGTTTCGGAGTATTCCCCGATATCAAAAAGGCTCGCGTTTTATGGGTCGGTCTCGAAGGAAGCGATATGCCGGCCCTGGCAAAGAGTGTCGAATCTGTGTTAGAACCCTTCGGCTTTCCCAGCGAAAACAGAATCTTTCGGCCCCACTTAACAGTCGGCCGATGGCGCCATCCGATGGGATCGCAGCAACAGCTCGAGGGCAAGCTCAAGCTCTGGAAGAATTTCGAATTCGGCGAGTCCGCTGTCGATGAGGTGGTTTTATTTCAAAGCATGCTCAAACGGGAGGGCGCGGTGTATCGATCGCTTAAAGCGGTCCCGCTCGCCCGCGATTGAATGATTTCATGACCGATCAATACTAAGGAGACAAAGTTCATGGATGTAAACCGGGAGAAAGCCCTCGATCTAGCGGTAAGCCAAATCGAAAAGCAATTCGGCAAAGGCGCGATCATGAAGCTCGGCGAGGGAGGTGTGGCAAAAGATGTTCCGGTGATCTCGACCGGCTCTCTTGGGCTCGATATCGCTCTTGGTATCGGCGGCGTACCGCGCGGCCGCGTAATCGAGATATACGGTCCTGAATCGTCGGGTAAGACGACCCTGGCGTTGCAAATTGTTGCCGAAGCGCAGAAGCAAGGCGGCATGGGAGCGTACGTCGATGCCGAGCATGCCTTGGATCTGGGTTACGCGAAGAAGCTCGGGGTGAAAACGGATGATTTGTTAGTCTCACAACCGGACCACGGCGAACAAGCCTTGGAAATTGCGGAGACTCTAGTCCGCAGCGGCGCCATCGATGTCTTAGTGATTGACTCAGTCGCCGCACTCGTGCCCAAAGCGGAAATTGAAGGTGAGATGGGTGATTCGCACATGGGATTGCAAGCGCGGCTTATGTCCCAGGCTTTACGCAAACTCACCGGAACCATCGCACGCTCCCACACTGTCGTCATCTTTATCAATCAGATTCGTATGAAGATTGGTGTGATGTTCGGCAATCCTGAAACGACCACCGGTGGCAACGCTTTGAAATTTTATGCGTCTGTGCGGATGGATATCCGCCGGATCGGCGCATTGAAGGATGGTGATAATATTGTTGGTGGGCGGACCCGGGTAAAGGTAGTCAAAAACAAGATGGCTCCGCCATTCAAAGAAGCCGAATTCGATGTGCTTTACGGCACCGGCATTTCTCGCGACGGCGAGATCGTCGATCTCGGCAGCGAAATGGGTATCATCGAGAAAAGCGGCGCCTGGTACTCGTTTGGCGGCGATAGAATCGGTCAGGGACGCGAAGCGGCGAAAAACTTTCTAAAAGAACATCCCGAGACCGCGCAGCAAATCATGTCAAGAGTGATGGAGCGTGTCGGCTTGAAGCGAGAGGAAGCCCCTGTTACGGCCGCGAACGCAGACAGGAAAGAAAAAGCAAAAGTAAAGTAACAAAAGGTTAGTCTCGGATCTGAACCGAACGAGTCACAGACCCAAATCGCCTGATTCGGAGGAGGAAGCGCTTCAATCCGCCCTTCGGTATCTCAGCTATCGTGCCCGCAGTGAACGGGAGCTACTCACCCATCTATCCCGTAAAGGCTATTCAGCCGCCGCCCGCGAGAAGGCTCTGGGAAAACTCCGCTCTCTGAATTACATTAATGATGAGTCCTTCGCGCGGAGTTGGGCTTCGGCCAGAGCCGCCGGCCGCAACTACGGACCAAAGAGAATTGAACGGGAACTAAGGGCCAAGGGCGTTGGGCAGCCATTGATCCGAGACGTAATCGGCACGACCTTCGCTCAGGGCGACGAGGAAAAGAATGCTAAAAACTTGTTGGACAAAAAATTTAAAGGAGTCAATCTTCGAGATCCCAAAGTCCTTCGCCGAGCGAGCGCGTTTCTCGCGCGCCGTGGTTACAGCAGTCAGGTGATTTATAGTCTGATGGGACGCCGCGGAGAGGACGATGTAGAACCATGATGACCGGAAACGACATTCGTAGATCCTTCTTGGAGTATTTCACAAGGCAATCTCATACGATTGTGAAAAGTTCTTCTCTAGTCCCGGACAAAGACCCGACCTTGCTCTTTACCAACGCCGGCATGGTGCAATTTAAGAACGTTTTTCTTGGCCAGGAACGGCTGCCCTACGCGCGCGCCGCAAGCTCTCAGAAGTGTTTGCGCATCAGCGGCAAACACAACGATCTTGAGGCGGTCGGCAGGGATACCTACCATCACACATTCTTTGAGATGTTGGGCAACTGGTCCTTCGGCGACTATTACAAAGCCGAAGCGATTGAATGGGCCTGGGAGCTGCTCACCCGAGAGTGGAGTTTGCCCAAAGAGAAGCTCTGGGCGACGGTATATCTCGACGACGATGAAGCTGAGCGTCTGTGGGCCAGAATCAGCGGGCTGCCGGCTGAGCGCATTCGGCGCTTCGGGGAAAAGGAAAACTTTTGGGAGATGGGCGAGACCGGGCCCTGCGGGCCCTGTAGCGAGATCCACCTCGACCGCGGGCCTGAAGCGTGCGACAGGAAGGGCCTGGTAGGCCACGTCTGCCAAGTCAATGGCGATTGCGCCCGATACATCGAGCTCTGGAATCTTGTCTTTATTCAGTACAACCGAAAAGACAACCGTGAGCTGGAAGAGCTACCGTCAAAACACGTTGATACCGGCATGGGTTTGGAACGCATTACGGCGGTGTTGCAAAACGTGCTGTCGAATTACGATATCGACTATATGCGCGAGCTAACGGCGGCGGTCGAAACCCTGACCGGGAAACGTTATGGCGCCGATGCCGCGGCCGATATTTCCTTCCGTGTGATCGACGACCACGCCAGAGCTGTCAGCTTTCTCATTGCCGATGGTGTGATGCCCAGCAACGAGGGGCGTGGCTACGTCTTACGACGTTTGCTTAGAAGGGCGGCGCGTCACGGCCGTCTGATCGGATTGAAGGAACCATTTCTTTACCAGGTCGCGAGCACCGTCGGAAAAGTGATGGGCGAGGCCTATCCTGAGCTTCGAACTGAAGCACAGCGTATCCGTGAGATTATCCGCAATGAGGAAGAGCGTTTCAGTGAAACCTTGGAGAAGGGACTGGTGATTCTCGAAGACGCCGCCGCAAAACTCAAACGGCAAAACCAGAAGACGCTGCCAGGCGACGTGGCCTTTCGCCTGTACGATACTTACGGTTTTCCGTTGGATCTAACCGAGGACATTCTTCGTGCCGAGAATATTTCCGTCGATCAGCAAGGTTTTGAAAATCTCATGGAAACACAGCGTTCCCGCGGTCGCGAAGCCCGGGCGATTGCGATGGACGTTTTTGACCAGGTTGCGGTTGCGGATGCGGTAACAGCGACTAAGTTCGTCGGCTACGATCATCTCGAGGCAGAGTCGACCGTCGTCGCCCTATATGCTAACGGAGCAAGTAGAACGGAAGCTCGGGAAGGCGATGTAATCGATCTCCTCACGGCTGTGACGCCTTTCTATGGAGAATCGGGCGGTCAGGTTGGTGACCGGGGTACCATTACCAGCGCGCGAGGCGATGTCATACAAGTGATGGATACCCAGCACCCAACGCCGCAGCTCACAGTACATCGGGCCCAAGTAAAGAGAGGCCGCATTCAACTCGGTGATAAAGTGCATTTGGAAGTCGATCAAAAAAATCGCCAGAAGACCAGATTGAACCACTCGGCGACTCATATACTTCATGCGGTGATGCGAGAGCAACTAGGCAGCCATGTGCGACAAGCCGGTTCTCTAGTGACGCCGGATCGGCTGCGTTTCGATTTTAACCACACCGGTGCAATATCCGATGAGAAACTTGCCGATATCGAAACCACAGTCAACGACCGAATCCGGCAAGATGCGGCCGTCTCGATCGAGGAAACAAGTTTTGATGATGCGTTGCGTAAAGGCGCGTTAGCATTCTTTGGCGATAAGTACGGTGATCGCGTGCGGGTGGTAAAGATCGGCGATTTTTCCACCGAGTTATGCGGCGGCACGCACGTTCATCATTCCGGTCAGATAGGCATTTTCAAGCTTCACGCCGAGGCAGGTGTGGCTGCGGGGGTGCGACGAGTCGAAGCAGTCACCGGCGAAGGGGCGCTCGGGTTGATCCGACGCTATGAGGATGACTTAAAGCAAATCGGCCACATGCTGCGCGCCGGCGAAGACAGCGCCGTCGAACGGGTCAGGAGACTTTTGCAGCAGCAAAAGGAGCTGGAAAAGGAGATCGATCGCCTACGCGCTCAACTTGGCAAGAACCAGATTCCGGATATTTTGGCCAGAAAAGAAAAAATCAATGGCATCGACGTCCTAATTAGCTGCGTTGACGGAGTCGATCCCAAGCAATTGCGGGAGCTTGCCGATCAACTCAAAGAACAGATGCCTCACGGTTTTATATTTCTCGCCAGCCAAGGAGACAATGGAGTAAATCTTGTTGCGAGCACGAGCACCGATCTTGCAAAGCGAATCCATGCGGGAAACATAATCAAAGAAGTCGCGCCCATCGTCGGTGGTGGCGGCGGCGGCCGGCCTGATTTCGCTCAAGCTGGCGGCAAGAATCCAGCGCGAACAGACGAAGCCTTGGCTGAGGTTAAGAAAATCGTCAGCGCAAAGCTCTCTTGATGAAAGTAAACACCTCAAAGCTCACCGAGACCACCCAGGGTTTTTGCGACATCATCGATATTACCGCCAAAGTGACAGCGCAAGTCCGGGACGCCGAGATCAAGGACGGCTTAGTTGCTCTTTTCGTCACCGGCTCGACTGCTGCTCTCACTACCATCGAACATGAGCCAGGACTCGTTCAGGACCTCAAAGAGCTCATCGAAAAACTGATTCCGTCCGACAGACGCTATCATCATGACGATCGATGGGGCGACGATAATGGATTTTCTCATCTGAGAGCGTCACTGTTTGGACCTTCACTGCAAATTCCCATCGCACACGGCCGCCTAGCTCTCGGCACATGGCAACAAATCATTCTTCTTGATTTCGATAACCGGCCGCGAACAAGGGAAATCGTCGTCCAGCTCATAGGAGGTAGGGAGTGAAAGACGAGAAGAACAGATTACTGACTAGTGCGCTACCGAAAGAAAACGCACACTTGGAACTTAACGATCCACGCCTGTTCCGGGATCTCTTAGGCCAACATGACCAGCATATCAAAATTCTGCAACAGGCCTTGGATGTGAGAATTCGGGTGCGCGGCTCCTCCCTCGAAATCGAAGGCGACCCTCTCCAAGTGGAGCTTGCCGGCCAGATTATCCGTCAGCTGTACGGGCTATTGGAAAAAGGCTATCCGGTCTATCCCAGCGATGTCGACTATGCCATTCGCATTTTGAGCGGCGACAGCAGGGCTAAGCTACAGGATATCTTCCTCGACACGATCTATATCTCAGCGCACAAGCGGACGATCACTCCGAAAAGTATCGCGCAAAAGGCTTACATCGATGCAATTCGCCGCTATGACATCGTCTTCGGGATCGGACCGGCAGGTACTGGCAAAACTTATTTAGCTATGGCCATGGCGGTTGCCGAATTGATGAAAAACAATTTTGTGCGCATTATTCTCACTCGCCCGGCGGTGGAGGCCGGCGAGAAGTTAGGTTTTCTGCCCGGCGATTTAGCTGAGAAAGTCAATCCGTATCTGCGACCGCTGTATGATGCGCTGCATGACATGGTGGATTTCGATCGCGCGCGGAAATTGGTCGAGCGCGGCACCATCGAGGTTGCGCCGCTCGCCTTCATGCGAGGACGGACATTGAACGACTCCTTCGTAATACTCGATGAAGCGCAGAACACAACCCCCGAACAGATGAAGATGTTTCTCACGCGCCTGGGCTATGGCTCGAAGGCGGTCATCACCGGCGATGCGACACAAATCGATCTACCTGCCGGAAAGGCTTCGGGACTGAAGGAGGCTTTTCGCATTCTCAGGGGGGTACACGGCATACGCTTCGTCAACTTCACCGAAAAGGATGTTGCGCGTCATCATTTGGTGCAAGAGATCATCACCGCCTACGAGCGCGATGAAAACCAGATTGCCTCGGCCGATCGTGCTGATAAGAGATAACGCAAAGCTCTGCATGATTGCGGCAAACATAGGAGTTGCACTACTGAACTGCTTCGAGTGTTACTTTCGTCTGGACGGTTTTACCATCGCGCAGCAGCGCCACAGTCACGACATCGCCGACCTGGTGATCTTCCAGGATGAGAAAGAGGTCATTGGGTGACTCCACTTTTTTACCTTCGATAGCAGTAATCACATCGCCGAGAATCACCCGTCCCGAGCTGTCACGCCGGGTCGGCCTAATTCCTGCTTTGGCCGCCGGACCGCCACGGATCACATCGACGATCAAAACCCCGTTGACTCCTATTTTCTTCGCGATCTGTTCTTCGGCCAGTTCGATTCCCAGGCCCGGCCTGATGATCTTTCCACTGCGAATCAACTCCGGCACGATCCGATTAACCGTGTCGACTGGAATGGCAAAGCCGATACCCGCTGAAGCTCCCGTCGGGCTATAAATCTGCGTGTTGACGCCAATCAAACGTCCCGCGCTGTCGAGCAACGGACCGCCGGAGTTTCCCGGATTGATCGCTGCGTCGGTTTGAATGACCCCCTGTATCGGGCGGCGGGTCACCGAATCGATTTCGCGCCCGAGCGCGCTGATCACGCCCGTGGTCAATGATTGGTCCAGACCGAAAGGGTTGCCGATGGCAAAAACGCTCTGGCCAACTTGTAATTCCTTGGATGAACCCAGTGGAATCGGGCGCAGCCGATTAGGCGGCGCATCGATTCGCAGAACCGCTAGATCCTTATCGGCAGCAACACCGACGACCTGAGCCTTCCAATCGGATTGATCTCCTAAAGTAACCTGGGCTGCAGCGGCATTCTGAATAACGTGAAAATTGGTGATGATGTTGCCTTTGGTATCCCAAACAAATCCGGAACCGGTACCTTGCGGTATCTGGTAAAGATTCAACGTAAACAGATCCCGTTGAACTCCGATAGCGGTGATGTTGACCACCGACGGCGAAGCTTGTCTAAATAGCCCAATGGTCGATCTTTCATCGGGCCAAAGCTCTCCGCGTGGCGAGACTGCACGCGGAGCCGCCTTGGGATCATTTAAGGTAGCGCTATCAAGCCACGGCTGTTGACCCAATACAAACGTCACTAACGCAATCGAAATCGCGGCCGCGATGGGCGCCCAATGCGAGAGCGCGGCCTTAGGAGAATTATTGTCCATCTGCAGTCCTTTTG
>JAICEJ010000235.1 GCA_025924215.1 Candidatus Binatia bacterium | reverse complement strand
CCAGGGATAAGGAGCTAGCTAGTTTTCATTTTTGACTGCTACATACATGTCGTAGGAAAATCCTTGTGGATTTTCCCCGAATGTTCGGGCACGGACTCGTACGCAAAGCGTCGCCAAGCGTCAGCGGAAATGCCACACACCCGGTTCTCGGTGTTCGCGCGTGCAGGCCTACTAGAACTTGATGTTTACACGTACCTGATGAAAGCAAAGCAAACCGTAAATCGCCAGGGCTGGGAGTGACTTCAGCAGGTTAGCTGCTTGGAGCGGCTGGAGGCACAGCCGCTCCAAGCATTGAGACAAGCCACACGAGCAGTTACTTGGGAGGCATTCCTTGGCCGCTCGTTGATCAGTGGTCGTCTCGCCGAAAAGCGGGGCATTAAGCCGGGGAGCTTTGGTCTGCCCCGCTTGGCAAAGTTAGAAATTAGAACGTGTATCTCCAGTTAAGAAACATATCCCACCACTCGCCGCCTCGTCCGGCTACACCATTGCTGCGAATGTCGAGGTTCTCCTGTACAGCGGTCGTCAGGTTCTTAGCATCGTACCACAACCAGCTTGCGCCGATGCTCATTCGCGGCGCAATGAAATACCAGAGATCCCACTCACGTAGTATTACATGATTGCGGTGGTATTGGCCTGCATTGATGTTGGCCGGGCATCCATCACAAGACATATTGACTCTTTCGAAATGTGTTCCCAAAAGGACCGAGCCGGCGGTATTCGCAGAACCAGTCAAGAAGCCCTTGGGACTCCAAACGAAGAGATCGTGACCGATCAGCCAGCTATTGGCTCTTTTTTTACCGGGCGTAGTGGCTCGTCCAATCGCCGGACCGCCGTCCTCGCTAAACTGAAAATGACCCATTGCGCGCAACCTGTAAGGCCCAAGCTGCCAGCCAAAACCTGGTGTATAGGCCGTATGGAGACCCTCGCCGATACTGTTGGCGCCGGTATCGAAAAGCGTTTGTCTGCCGGCCCGGGAATTATCCCGAATACGGTAACGGCTGCAACCATTTTCGTCTGCACGATCATCGACGTTACAAAACCAAGCTGCACCTTCGAAGTGTAGCCCTTGTAACCAAAAGCTCTTGGTTCGAGAGAATGGATCAATTCCAAGGAAGACGTTGAAATCCTTACGGTCAGTAAAGCTGCTGCGACCATCATCGCCTTCCGCGATATTGGCCATAGACAATTGAAAACGACTAATTCGTCCCGGGATCCCGATGCCGGCTAAAGATCGATCGTCCCAATTGAAAACTATTCCATTGCCGGCCCGGCCTGTGTTGTTGCCGTTGTTTGCAGTATGAAGATCATATTCCGCCTGCGAGCCCACTGCGCCTGAACCCTGGCGTACAGTGCTCGTCGAAGCGCCGGAAATGTCCATGCCGATCGTGACCGTCGGCAGAAAAGGATTTAGATTCTCCGCGTGCCAGTGCAAAGCCGCGCGTTGAAGTTGGCTGCCGAAATCTGTGGCAGTGGCATTCTTACCATTGCCGCCGCCGAAGCCGTCGAGATCGAGTGCTGCCTCGATTTCCCACAGACAGTTGTTGAGACAGTAAAAGAACGAAGGCCTGAAGCGCCGGCCCTCGATTTCGCCATTGGTACGACCTATCGAATCCTTGCCGCTCAAAAGGTTCATGCGAAAATGCGATTCCAAACTTGCACGAAAGGACCACCCTTTATCGGCTGCTTCGACATTCAACCCGTTGCCTGGCCGGTAGCTAAAGGTCGGCATTGCGGCTGTCGCCTCGGTGGCTTCTTTCTTTAATTCGAGCTGCTGTGCTTCCAATTCCGAGAGCCGAGTCCTTAGCGCGCTAATCTCGTTATCAATGTTTTGTGCTAAGGCTGGTCCACCAACGAACAAGAGGCTGAAAAATACCGTTAGCTTTAAAACGATCTTGTTCATCTTCCCTCCTTACGTCTATAGTCTTATGTTAGCAGAGCCATAATACATCTAAAGTCGCTATCAATGCCGCTTATAGCTTGTTATGTTACCTAGTGTCAAGACTAAAGTTTTACTACTTAAGTTGGTCATACTTCCATCAAGGGCCCATTACGAGACGCGGGCTACGGGCGCCACGGTCTGTTTCTGAATACCTAGTTGTTAGCGGTCGGCGCTGAAGCCGGAAAGCTTCAGACCTGAAAGCCTTTTTATAATTACGCGACTCTAGGCGAGCTCAATAAGTACTACTGAAGAGAATCTCTGTGACTTAGTAGATCAGGGCGCTATTGCAGTGGATCATCATTGACTTACTAGGACTTTGGTATTAAATGCCTCACCAACGAATACTTAAGAGATCATCAATGCCTCGCATTCTGTTTATCGACAAGGAAGACCGCTCGCGAGCTCTACTGCAGTGTCGGCTCAAAGCTGACGGCGAAAAAATTAAGTTCGCTCCGTCTCTGGAAGCAGCATGGGAGAAGCTAAGCAGTCGCAAGTTCGATCTGATCTTGTGGAACACAGTTAATGATCCAGCGGCAGAGATAAATCTCCAAGAGACTCTCAAGCTACTCTCAACCAAGGTTTCTGGCAGCAGAATCATCGTCTTTAATAAATCCCAAGCCTTGAACAGCCCACAGCTATGCTGCGGCAATATTCAGATGGAGAATTTGCCTGCCAATCAAGAAGATTTGCTAGCGCTGGTACAAAGGCATTTTCCGGTCAAGGTCGCATCCGAGCGAAGAAGCTCTACTGCTGACAAGTTCAGCCTGCCGATCGAGTTTGAAGGGATCATCGCCGTGAGTCTACCGATGGGAGCCGTGCTCCGGCGCGCCATTGAGGCCGCGAATGTTGACATGCCGGTTCTCATAACCGGCGAAACCGGTACCGGCAAAGATCTTATTGCCGCCGCAATTCACAAACGTAGCCGGCGCAAGGACAATCCATATATCATTGTCAATACCGGAGCCATGTCGCCGCAGCTGATTGCCAGCGAAATTTTCGGCCACGAAAAAGGCGCATTTACCGGGGCGCAGGACGCGCATCAGGGGATCTTCGAACAGGCGCACGGCGGTACTGTTTTTCTCGATGAAATTGCTACGATGGACGAGAAGACCCAGGTGAGTTTGCTCCGAGTCCTGGAAGAGAAAACATTTCAACGCGTCGGGGGCATTAAGAAATTCTTTGCCGACGTTCGGATTATCGCTGCAACGAATGAAGATCTTGAAAAGAACGTCGCTGAAAAACGCTTTCGCGAGGATCTTTTTTATCGTCTCAACGTGTTGCACATTAGCGTGCCGCCGTTGCGCGACCGTCCGGGCGCGATCACTGTACTGACAGATCATTTTCTCTCGCATTTTGCCGCGGTTTTCGGAAAGGAAATCGAGCGAGTCGCGCCGGAAACCTATCGACTGCTGAGACGCTATCGGTGGCCGGGGAACGTCCGCGAGCTCAAGAACGTTATACAGGCCGCGCTCTTGATGCTGGAGGGCAAGGAACTGACACCTGACTTTATTCCGGAACGCATCAGGGATGCCGCCTTGGCCGCCGAGGGCCGGGGCGAACCAACTTGCTCCTTTCGAGTTGGGGCGTCCTTGCATACGGTAGAGCAAGAACTTATTCGTGTGACCCTCACCTACGCCGGTGGAAATAAAAAGCTAGCCGCCAGCATTCTCGGGATCAGCCGGCGCGCTCTTTACAACAAGCTCAAGAATCAAAAGTGATTTAATGTGCACATATTGCTCATCGAATTCTTTCCACAAAAATCTAACATCCTAAAAGTCAAAAGATTTCATCGCTTCAGAATTCGCGTGAGACTGCCCTCATGTGAAAAATGATTACACGGCCGGTGGGCCTTCTCTCCAGAGTGTGAAATCTTTACCGCTCCTCATTAGGGCCATCCTCCATGGCGTGAACTGATTTACCGTAACTTACCGTATCCTTATTGGTTGTCACGCTGGTTCCAATCTTGCTCTGCCTGCTCGCCGGAGGAATGCATGAACAGAGCAGTGGTAACTATACAGTCAACTGCGGTAGGTTCGTTTTTCGAGCCTGACGTCCTTACTTCACATCAGTATTTCCAGCTATTCCGGCAGAAGTCACATTTCGGCGCCGAAGAGAAACTGTTGTTCGCGGTTCTAACCGACGCGATCGAGTGCTTTCAGAAATATCTTGGCGTTAACGCCCCCCGGCGCCGCAAGCTCTTTACAGAGGCTGCGGCCTGGATCTCAAGGCGGGACAGCTCATGGCCGTATTCCTTCGAAAATATCTGCGAAGCGCTGAACATCGATCCAAACTATTTGCGGCTAGGTTTGATGCAGTGGCGGATTGATCACGACTCGCAGAAAAACACCGGCCGATGCATCCGTAAGACGCTGCGTTACCAACATACCGTAAAGCAGAATCGAGTGTACCGTAGGCAGAACTGATAGTTCAGGTGCTCTCGCTGTAACGAAAGGTGCACGTTCGCATCGTCACTCGGCCGATAAAAACTAAACCGGTGAGGTGTGAATCGGGGCTTGCGGGCGTTGGTGGGGTAAATAGAAATGTCGTCGGAAACTCATGCCAGCGGCATACGCGATAAAGTTATGTTGGTGGGAGTCGACAGCAAACAAATCATCGAAAAGCGGTTACAGGCGGCAGGCTGTAAAGTGATCAAAGTAGCCGACGAAGAGACGGCGCTCGATCAGGTGCGTCATGAAGTCTTCGATAAGGCGGTGATGGTATCGAGAGGTTCTTTGATTAACATTGCCGAGACAATCTTTAATCTGCGCGATCTCAACCGGTCTATAGAGATTATCATTCTGGTTGACCGATTGGGGAAGCAAACGAACCGATTTCTCCGACAACTACTCCAACATCCCATAGCCGGTACGCAGATCATGACGCGCCGACAGCTGCAGAAGGCATTGCGCGGTGCGGCGCCCCCTGGAAGAGAGCTATAGGATTATTCTGTCGTCGCGAGCGCGATTATGAAAATCTCGCCCAACATCACCCCTCGCCTCGCCAAATCGCAGTTGGACTCAACCGCAGTCGCACCCATTCTGCGTCTTGCCGCATCGGCATCCCGGCTTGCCGCAGTCGAACATCACTACTTTAGTGACGGTATCAGCTTCGACAAACAACCGATCATCCGGGTCCTCGCAGATTTCTACAATCTGAAATTTCGCGCTTTGGGCATCGCGCGGCGGCAACGCACCGATTTTAACTTAATGTTACGGCTCCGGCGAATACCAATGGTGGTCACGCAATAACTGCATGAGGAGGCTCTATGGCGGATGAACGTTCATGTATCTCGACCATCGTCGCGCTTATGGTTGCAGCGGTGACTTGCCTATCTCTGAGTTTGGCGCGCGCCGACCAGAAGGTCCGCATCGCCTATATCTCGGACTCGCCGGGGTCATCCGCGCCATACTGGATCGCCAAGGAAGCAGGTCTCTATAAGAGACACGGACTGGATGTTGAACTGATCTTCATCAACGGCAGTACACGTGGGGTCCAAAGCCTGGTGGCCGGTGACATAGACTTTGCAGGCGCCGTCGGCACTTCAGCAATCAATGGTAAACTGGCGGGTGGCGATATTGTCATCATCGATAGCCTGGTGAACACGCTGCCTTATTACATTATCGGCAGGCCGGATATCAAATCGCCCGAGAATCTAAAGGGTCGAACTCTCGCTACACATATCCCGGGCACGTCGGCGGATTTCGCCGTGCGCCTGGCGCTGCGCAAATTCGGTATCGACTACAAAGACATCCAAGCGGTCATGGTCGGCGGTTCGCCGGCACGTGTTGCGGCGGTGATCAACGGGCAAACTGACTTTACGATGGTTACGGAGCCCGGAAAAATTCAAGGCGAAAAAGCCGGCATGAAGCTGATAATCGACATGGCGCAACTCAAAATTCCCTTTCAATTCAGCTGCACGGTCACGTCGCAAAAAACTATCCGCGAGCGTCCCGAAAGCGTTGAGAAGACAGTTAAGGCAATGGCGAACGCGGTGCACTTCTTCAAAACCAACAAGAAAGAAACGATCCGGATCATGGCGAAATACACGCGAGGCGCGAAAGCTGACGTGCTTGAGGGGTCTTGGGCAGCATACTCGGAGTTGCTCGAGAAGGACCTGCATCCCACTTTAGAGGGACTGAGCGACACGCTCGCGGTGCAGGCGACCTGGGACTCCAAAGCCGCGAAAGCCAAGCCGGAGGATTTCGTCGATCTCCGTTTCGTCAATAATCTTAAGCGGAGCGGTTACATCGAGAAGCTCTACATCGAAAAGGGATCAGCCGTCATCAATGCGCCGGTTCCCATGGACCGAAAAAGCGGACGATAATATGGACCGAACGCGTAATTCGAGCGTGGTCGTGTCGTGGTTAAGCATCATTCTGTCTTGCCGAGCGCTTCCTTCCTCGCATGCGGATCGAATTCAAACCAATCAAAGTCGCAAAACAAAAAGATCAAAAAACAACCCCGGTGGCCATTTAGACCGAGCTAATGTCAGGGGATCTTCGGTTCTGCCCGTTTCTGGAGGGCGCTGAAAGTATGACCACCCTGCTTCTCGCACTCTTTGGGACAGCGCTCTTCTGGCAACCGATCGTGGCGCGGGATCGAGCCGTCTTGGAAGCGGAGTTGGTGGAACACGCGAAGACTGAGAGAAAATTAGTCTTCTATACCACCATCGACCTGCCGCAAACAATAAAAGTTGTATACGAGTTCGTACAGAAGTACCCGTTCTTAGATTTGGAGCTTCATCCACTCGAAACTGATGAATTGGTCGCGAGAGTTCAAAACGAATCACGCACGGGTACGGCCACGTGCGATGTCTTAATTGGGGGTGGCGGCTTATTCCAGCCGCTCTTCAAAGACCATGCGCTTGCTTCCTACCGGTCTCTCGAGCGAGGCGCGATTACTGAAGCTCTCATAGACAGCGAGGGATACTGGTCAGGGTACTACATCAACTCGTATGTGCTCGGGTACAACACGACTCTGGTGAATGGCGAAGACATTCCTAAATCGTATAGCGACCTGCTTCATCCGCGTTGGAAGGACAATCGAATCGGTATCGATGGCACTGCGCACGGATTGCTGCGAGGGCTTCTGCCAACCTGGGGCGAGCGCAAAGCCCTGGCGTATTTAACACGACTGGCTGCCCAGCATCCGCTCATTACTCGCGCGAGCATCTCGGCAGTGGACGCGCTTCATACTGGCAGTGTCTCACTAGTGATCGCGCGTGCTCCGGTAATTCAGGGATATAAGGAAAAAATGAGATCGCCTATAGACTGGATCGCCCTCGACCCTACGATCGCACAGATCGACGCGGTGATGCTGGCTGCGCAATCTCGCCATCACAACGCCGCTCGGCTGTTTATCAATTTTGCTCTCTCCAAAGAAGGCCAGACCGCCCTAGCCGAGGTCCAACAAATACCCATTCGCAGGGACATGGAAGCACAACCAATACCGGCTACACAAGCTCGCATGTGGTTTGTGGAAAGGCCGGATCAACACATCAATTTTCAAACAACGGCGAGACTATTTCAGGAGATCTTCGGCATT
>JAICEJ010000234.1 GCA_025924215.1 Candidatus Binatia bacterium | reverse complement strand
CGCCGTCGCCGTCGATGCCAACGATGCGCCGGTTCGGCAACGCCAACGCGAGACCCATGGCAATGGAAGATACCAGTCCCAGCGTGCGGCAACGCAAGTTGCCATCGCTAGGCCTGATGGAATTCCATTCAGCCGCTGCACCGCCTACGGTAGTTATCACCAGCGCATCCGACATCTCGCTGGCGGCGATTTTCAAGCAATCATATCTTTTCATTTCTCATGCCAAGAACATCTTTGGTCAAAAGCAGCGCTACTGGCCTTCTTGAATCAATGGCTAAAGTGGTTGCGCCCTTGATCGTAGCCCTGATCTCGTGCTGACTGCGCAGCACCCGATAGCGTATTCCAAGTCCTCTAAGCACCGGCTCGGTGACCGAGCCGAGCATAGAAAAGCCTTCATCGCCAAGATCACCGGCATAGTAAATCAAAAGCAGAATCGGAATATTGAAATTAAGCGCGGTCGTCGTCAGCGCATTGCAGCTGTTGAGAAAACCGCCGTTTTGCATGATAACCGCCGGCATCAGACCACCCATGTATGCGCCGGCGCAGATGCCAACACCCTCTTCTTCTCGCGCCAATGTCACATGAGTCAGTTCCGGGTCGGCATCCACAAGCGCCAGGAGTTTCTGCAGATTGGCGTCCGGCAGCGATGTGACGAAGCTCACACCGGCTTCTTTCATGCTTTCAACGATTAGTTGAGGTCCGTTGTCTTCGGCCATATCGTATTCCACGCTCTATTTGAGAACGTCCTTCAACTTGCTCACCACCCCGGGAGCGAGTTTGAAAAGACCATTGACGGTTTTTTCCAATTCATCGCCGGTCATAGGGTCAACACCCAATTTAGACTTTTTGGCATCGGCGATAAATTCCGCATCCTTCATGGTATCGGCGAATGCCTTGCGCACGATCTCGGCTCGATCTTTTGGCGTGCCCGGCGGCAGGACATACGAATAAGTCAAATCGGAGACATCGTGAATGCCCGCCTGGATGAGCTGGCGCGACTCCTCGGTCTTTGCAGCACTGATCGCCAATGGGATCTTCGGCAGCTCCGCAATCGGCTGTGATACAGTTTGGAGCACGACAATCGCCTCGCCCGATTCCAGAGGCCCCGTCCACGTTGCCTTGAGTGAATCCCACGTCCAGCCGCAAACCCCAGCCAACTCCCCGCTTTCTGCGGCCAAACGAACATCGGCAATACCTTTATAGCCGGAGACCAGCTGAATGGGCAGATTCAATGCTTCTTTAAGGATTAACGGAACATTGTGTGTCGCCGAACCTGGTCCGGTGGCGCCAAGCTTTAGCGGCACCTTGGATGTCATCCATTTTTCAAAGCTGGTATAGCCACTGGCCTTGGTCATGACGCAGACGGACTTATCTTTAACCGGAACGCCGATGTATTCATATTTGAGGGCATCGAACTCAATCCCGGGCCAACCCAGGAGCTGCTGCATGAAGATCCCGCCATTGATATTGCCGATGGTAAGCCCGTCGGGCTTAGCAACTTTAAAAACGTGATTAGCGGCGACCAGACTACCGGCGCCGGTCATGTTTTCGACAATGACGCTGGGATTACCGGGCAAATGCTTACCTATATGTCTGGAGATCGCTCTGCTATAAACATCAAAGCCGCCACCGGCGCTGAAACCGACTACGAGACGCACCGTTTTCCCCTTGTAGAAAGCTTCTTGCGCATTGGCGGAGCTCGCGGCAAAAAATAAAAACCAGACAACCAGCATCATCGGGAGCTTCATATTCTTCCTTCAGGAGATTGGCATTAGATCAGTCAGAACCGGTATCGAAATTATGCGAGGCAGGGGGTACTGTCAATCGGCTCAGGCATGCTGGCACTCTTCGACTGCAGCCTCGTTGTTGATTCTGCTGGGCATCGGACCGTTTTGCTCCGGGCTTCAAGGACGTTGACAGCCGTTTAACTGCCGGAGAGAATGCGCGCAGAAGTGATTACAAGCATCGTCCGCATTACACTCGTTCTACTCGGGTTCCTGTTGCTAATCAGCATCTGGGGTTTTTACATTTCCATTCGCCCGCCGAAGATAAGTTCCTCGATCACGCCTCGCGCCTTGAACCTGCCTTACGAAGACGTCTCGTTCCAAACGGCGGACGGACTCACATTGCGCGGCTGGCATGTGCCGTCGGAGAAGGAGACTGACAAGACGTTGATCCTGCTGCACGGCTATCCGGCAGACAAGGGCGACATACTGCCGGCGCTTGCTTTCCTGCAAAAAGATTTCAATCTTCTCTTGTTCGATTTTCGTTATCTCGGCGAAAGCGAAGGTAGTTATTCCACGGCCGGAGCCAAAGAGGTCGAGGATCTGCTGGCGGCCATTCGATTTCTCAAGACCCGAGCTATCACAGAAGTGGGAGTATGGGGCTTTTCTATGGGTGGCGCGGTGGCTTTGATGGCGATCGAAAAGGCTCCAGAGATCAGAGCAGTAGCAGCAGAATCGAGTTATGCAAGCCTCGCGGAAATGGCTTTGCTGCTCTTCAGAATTCCCGTTGTCAAATATCCGATCGCGTATCTCATCGGTTTATGGTCGAAACTCTTTCTCGGCATCGATGTCAGTGACGTTTCCCCGGCAGCAGGAATCCGCAACAGCGAGATTCCGATCCTGATCACCCATTCGTCTGCCGACGTTGTGGTTCCGTTTTCTCAAGCGAAACTACTGCAGCAGGCATTGATCAACAATCCTCGCGCGGAATTCTGGTTTAATTCCGAGTTCGCGCACGGCCAGCTGGATGCCGAATACAAAACCAGGCTACAAAACTTCTTTCAGAAAAATTTCTAAGAGCGCGCCGCTACGATCGGAAACCTTTACAAAGCCGGGACAGAATCCCTCGTATGCCCATGATCCGGCGGCATCTCTAGCACCGTGGGGGATTTCAAAGAGATGAGATTCCAGGCCGTGCTGCCGAGGGAATCTCTAGCCACCACTTCGCACGATCCGGACATCGGTAGGCTTTTCAGGTCGCGCTCTTTTATCAGCAGGTAACTATTTTGGGGTTGCCGGAGCACCTCGGCAAGGTCGCCCGGTGAAAACAACACTGAAATGACTTCTCGCTCGGTATAGAAATTAAAATCATTCATGGTATCGGCGTAGATGTAGAGAGGCGCGGCCGGTGGAACGATTTTGTTGATATCCACTGAAAACGGCCGGCGCGACTTGAATTGATTGAAGTAGGGCAGGATCCAGATTGAACCCGACACGGTGACCAATACCATGATCAATGCCACCGTCGTGACAACCTTCAACGGCCGGCGTTTTCGAATGAAAATAATCGTAACCATTCCGCCGATAGTCATAACCAGAGCGGGAGGCAGGCTGATCCAGAA
This sequence comes from Candidatus Binatia bacterium, assembly GCA_025924215.1. Classification (GTDB taxonomy): domain Bacteria; phylum Desulfobacterota; class Binatia; order UBA9968; family UBA9968; genus WHTF01. The sequence goes on along the minus strand of JAICEJ010000234.1, from coordinate 4,155 downwards.
AGTTTCCCTGCGAGCGACCCAGGCGATTAGCGGCACCGCTAAACCGATGATAGCCACAGCGCCGAAACAAAATTGGCTCAACCAGCCGTAAAGCGCGCCGTCGAATAGTCGACTTGTCGTCAAATCGTCGATGTAGTTGCCGACCAGCAAAGCCAGGGTAGGCATCAGCGGCAGGAGGTATAGGTCGCGCTTGGTATCGGAAAAGCTGAAGAACAGAAACACGACCAGAAAACATAACGAAAAAAACAGCGGGATCGGCCGCTGTGTTAGTCCTCGATAAGGAAAGTAAGCGGCGATGGCAGGAACGGCGAAGACGGTCCACGGCATGAAGTCCGCCGGCAAAGTCGTCAAATAATAATAGAGCGGCTGCCGATGGCCGTTCCCCTCGGTGTATCGCTGGAGATGATGGATGTAAATAAAATCCGCAAGCCATTTTCCATCGGTAGCGCTGTTGACCAAATAAAACCAAGGCGCTGCAATCAGAAGGAATATCGGAATCCCTAGTTGCAGTTTGGCATCGATGATGATGTGCCAATCACGCCGGACAATCGCAAATGCGGCAAGCAAAAGCGCCGGCAACACAATACCGATCAGCCCTTTAGCGAGAACCGCCAGACCCATAAAGACGTAGGCCCAGAGAATCTCGAGCTTTTCACCCTTACCCACGAGAGAACGAGCCCCAAAGTAAATCGTCAGTAGAAAGAAGAATCCGAAGAGCACGTCAATATGCGCCCAGCGCGCTTCCCAGATGACACGCATCGAAGTCGCCAGAACCGCGCCCGCGATTAACCCCACCTTCGGGCCGAAGAAGTCGCGGCCGGTAAAATAGGTTGCCAAGACAAAGCCGATACCAGCCAGAGCCGATGGCAGACGCACTGTCCATTCGTCTACCCCACCCGCTAATTTCGACGTAATCAGCGCCAGCCAAAAATAAAGGATCGGCTTGTCAGTATAAAGATCGCCATTGAGCGTCGGGACCACCCATTCGCCTTTGGCAAACATGAGCCGGACGATTTCGGCATAGCGCGGCTCCACCGGCGCCCATAAATCACGGGCGCCAAGAAGCGGCAGAAAGAGCAGAGCCGCCAAGGACAGCAGCGCGCCGGCATACTGAGTCGTTGCGAAATCCGAGCAGCCGTTCCACGTTTTCATTCGCTTTGGGCTTGCTTTTAATTTCGAATTCAGCGGCCTTCTGACTGCGGCCTCTTGCATTATTTCCGTGGATCTCTCCAAAAGATTACATGCCTCCGCATCAGCGTTATCGTCGCCGCATTGACCGTCGGGTTCAAAGCTCGCAATCGCATACCCGGATCCTTATACATTAACGCGGCAAGCTTGCTGGAACCTTTCGTCAAGATTACAGTTTTGAAGGGTTGGAAAGGAGAAGGGAGAAAGGCCACGGGATCAAACGGCGAAGCTATGCCGCCGGCTGTTGCCAATCCGCAGCTCGGATCTTTGATAGCAATGCATGGAGGTAGATTGGGCGCAACGGTTCAAACAATCACCAGTCGCGATTTCTTCTTTCGATCGACGTAAGTAAAAATTTGTTATAGCTGACTGCTCTTTTTGAGCCGGAGAAGGATTAGGTATCCCAAGGTTAGAGCAAGAGATAACTTCAGAGGGAAAGAAATCGTCGAGCCCGTAACCGACCAGCCATAAAGGAAATAAGTTCGCCAGATCGGAATTAGGATCAGCCCCATCATCAAGCCGACAATTGTGCCCAAATCCTTCCTGAGACTACGCCTCCAATCGAAAAGCATTCCTGAAAATGCCTGTGGAATACGATCCAAGCGAGGTGCAAGGCGATTGACGTTCGCGCAATAATTTTCGTAATCACTGCCGAACCGATCACGCAGGTACGTTTCCTCCGCCGCGATTAACGCCTGATATAAAAAGAGGAACAGCGGGATTAAAATGATGTATCCCAGTGGCGATCTTAGATACACGGTCATGCCCAGTGCAATCAGCACGTTGCCGATGTACATGGGATTGCGCACCAGACCGAAGACGCCTCCCTGAACCAGCCGCCCTGCATACACTCGCCTTTCTTTGCCGCCACGATGAATATACTCAAAACCAATGGTTACCAGCCGAACAGCTTCTCCGAGCAAGATGATGATCATGCCGCTCGCGCCGATTAGACGATCTGCAAGCGGAGAATTGAACATGATGCTCGGCCTGAGAATTATAGCCGTGAGAACAAAGATGAGGGGGAAGAGACTATTGCGGTACTGGAAGAAAAAGTTGCCCAGTTTGATATTTCCCGACCGTACCTTTCCATAGGCCTTCTCTGCCGCTGACCGAGCCGGCGGAACCATGCCATCCATAAATTTATTTGATCGCGATCATGCCGCAGAAGTTATACCACTTGAAGAAGAGATCGCAGAAACTGAATCCGCTGCTCAGAAATAGCTCGAAATCCTCTTCGAGCCTGTAGGGTATTAGAACGTTTTCAAGCGCTTCGCGTTTTTGGGCGATTTCGAGCTGGCTGTAGCCATTACGCTGTTTGAAATCATAATAGTATTTGATGAACGAGCGATTGATCTTGGGATCTTTACTGAGCACTTTCTCGACGACCAGGAGGCAACTGCCCGGAGTCATTCCTCTGGCGATATTGCTGATCACACGGTGCCGGCGCACGGGCCGGATAAATTGCAGCGTCAGGTTGATAATGACCACCGAAGCTTTGGTGATTTCAATGTCCTCGTTCAGATCGGCGCAAAGGAGCTGGTAATCTCGCCTCATCCCGTGCTGCTTTATCTTTTCCCGGGCACGATCGAGCATCTCATTGGAAAAATCGATGCCGACAAAGCGGACGTTCGGTGGAAGAATTGGGTCCAATTTGACAAACGCATTGCACGTCGAGCAACCCAAATCATAAAGATGGGTGCCGTCCACCGCATAATCCGAGGCGATTTCTCCGATCATGCGCTGCACTTCCGAATAAAAAGGCACCGAACGGTCGAGCATGTCATCGAAAACAACCGCGGTATCTTTGCCGAAATCGAAATCTCTGATTTCGTCTCTTTTCTCGCTGAACAAATAATCGTGAGCCATAAAGCACTTCCCTGATAATTTGTATTTATCCTCGCATCTGAATTAGAACCAAAGGCGCGTCGCCTTCCGGCCCCGTACTCATGCTTGATAAAACCGGCCCGGGGAGACTTTGGTCATAACGTCTAATTTCTTCCCAGCTTTGTTTAGCCATGATGACGTAGTTGTTACCGGATCCAATCTTGGTCGCGAGCGCTTGCGGTAATTGGTGGATCGTTTCGATGGGACCGCGATGATAAAAGACCACGGAATCGCTATTAAAGAATTCTCCGAATAGGTAGAGTTCGTCGCCCGGCTTGAGCCGCTGATCCACCTGTTCGATGAACGAGCGATAGCTTTTTGCTTCTGCGATAGCCGGCATTACCATACCTCGACTTACCAACACAACCAGAAGCGATATCATTATCAGTGGCAAGGTAGCCGCCATCGGCCGACCAGCCCACAGCCATCGAGCTAACGAAAACCAAAGGAGCGAACATATCAACGCAAGAAGCGTAAATGACCTGCCGAAGCCGGAGAAAGAGCTTTCCGCAAGAACCAGATTGGCGCGGTCTTTGGATTTGAGGAGACTCTCCATGGGCGCGAAAAACCATCCGGCATCATGGTTCCACAAGGCGCCCAAACTGATGATCAGCAGTAGAACACCCACTACCCCGGCTAGCATCGCAACCGAGCGATAACCGAAAGTTCGCGCTGATAGCGGTTTGTAGCGATGAAACCAAACTGCAACTAACGTCGACAGAGCGGGATACAGTGGCAGGAGATACACCGGACGCTTGCCCATCGAGACAGAAAAGAACACGAACATGACCAGCACCCAGAGGGTCAAAAAAAGAATATCTTGGCCCAGCGAAGATCTCTTTTTGAACAAATCCCGAACTACGAATGCTAAGAACAGACTCCATGGCAGCCCGCCAAAAAAAAGATATGGAATGTAGTAGTAAAGCGGATGGCTATGGCCCGAACCGCCGTAGAATCGCTCGATATTTTCCTGGAGAAGCTGGTGATCCATAAATCCTTCTCCGCCCCGGATAACCGCGATTACGTACCAGCCGACGCCTACGAGCAATGTCAAAATCAACCCGGGATGACAAGAGAACT
>JAICEJ010000233.1 GCA_025924215.1 Candidatus Binatia bacterium | reverse complement strand
TGCTGAGACTGTTGATATCGTTGGTAACTCGCGATTTTCGCCAGATGCGCTGCAATCACGCAAGAGGCAAACTCTCGCTCGCCCATGGTACGCTGCGCTTGCGCCGATCTCTTGTTAAACGCGATGCGGCAAGATAACATACCGTTATGGCCAGAATCACTGTAGAAGACTGTCTGTCGGAAATTCCTAGTCGTTTTGAGCTTGTAATACTAGCGGCAAAAAGAGCAAAGCAGCTCCTAAAGGGAGCGAAGCCTCTCTTGGGCTCGGATAATCGAGCTATTGTTGTAGCTCTCCGCGAGATCGCGGCAGGCAAGGTACGCCGAGCGGCGCCCGAACCTGATGCTTTATCGGCACCCGAGCGCACATAAGTTCGCTTCGGCGGTTCTCCTAATCTACACCGCACCCCAACCCATTACCGATGCATCCCGGTGCTCGTCATCAGGGATGGCAATTTCTTCCCAGGATTGCGACGTGCATTCGCCGCCATGAGCGCCCTCGCGCCGACAATACACCGGGACACTAGCGTAAGGTTTGTTTACGGCCCCTACTGCCGCGCGTGTTTTCTCCGGATGCTTCGTGTTGCGCCTTTCATTAATAAGTATCGAACATTTTCTGAATCTCGTCGGCATTATTGGTTTTCGTAAGCGCTAAAGAGAGTAGCAGCCGCGCTTTCCATGGTTGCAAGTTGTCGCCGGCGACGAATCCACGCCTGGCCAAGCCGGGGCTGCGCACTACCCGGCCCGATGCAACCCGGCTGCAAAGGCACATAATCATTCCTTTCTCTTTGAAAGCTTCGTCGAAAGCGGCGTCTTCCGCCGGCGTTGGCCGTCCGGCGCCGGTGCCGGCGCTGACGATACCTTTGGCTCCGGCATTGGCGGCGGCTTCAATCATGGTGCCGTCGGCGCCGACATACGAGAGCACTATGTCAACCCGCGGCAGGGTTTGTAGGTTGCGCACGTCGAACTCAGTGTCGACAGTGTGTTTTCTTACCGGTTGGTGGTAATAAACGATCCTGCCATCGCCATCGGCAAATCCCAACGGTCCCAGATCGCGCGACTGGAAGGCTTCGACCCGGTAGGTCGCGTTCTTCGTCACATCCCGTCCATTAAAAATCGTATCGTTCATCACCAGCATGCAGCCGCGCCCGCGCGAAGATGGCTCGGCGGCGACTTTGATGGCATTGACCAAATTCAAATATCCATCGGCGCTGATCGCCGAGGCCGGCCGCATCGAGCCGACGACCACCACCGGCTTATCCGTTTTTAGAGTCAGATTCAGAAAATAGGCGGTCTCTTCGATGGTGTTGGTGCCGTGAGTGATAACGATGCCATCGGCCTTGTCGTCGTCGAAAATCGCATGAATGGTTCGCACCAGATCAAGCCAATCTTTATCGACTAGCGCGTGACTCGGTAGACGGCGAAACGGAAGCTCTTGTACCTGAGCGATATCTTTTAGCTCCGGAAGTTGCTGCAGCAGCTCTCCATCTTTGAGTCTTTTGCCCGCCTCGATATACCAGGCAAGATCTAACCTGTCCTTACCCAATGAATCGATGGTTCCTCCTGTCAGGATCAATGCTATGCGCGGTAAATTGGCCATGAAAAATCCTTCCTGAGTTCTGATTGTTTAAGTTTCGTTTTTACCCGTCCATAGGTTCAACTTCAAGACACTCTGGCAGTTTCGAATCGTTCCACTTGTTCCCATAGTTCCAAATGTTCCAATCAAGGTTCAAAGCGTTCGGAGGCTTTCCGTCGTTCCAGAAGTTTCCTTGGTTCGAGACGCGCCAAACGTTAGCTCATGCGAAAAAGGCAGGGATGCGATGGAAACGTTAGCTCGGGAACACGAGCACGATTAAGTCTTCCCGTAAGCTTTCAACGCGGGCAACGCCTCTTTTGCGAAGCGCTCGATCTGTTCCTGACGCTCCGGATAATGCGGTACCATGAACTGCAGGCCAATGTGCGTGACTCCAACCTTTTGGAACATTTGCAATCGGTCGGTGACTTGTTCAACGCTGCCCTTTAAGTAATTTTCTTCCTGTTGCGCATCGTCGGGCGTTAACTCGATGGGCAAACAGCAGGTCAGGGTTAATTCATCGGGGCTGCGCCCCGATTCTCTGGCGATTTTCCGAACATATTCGAAGCGCGCGGCTAATTCCGCAGGGGTAATTCGCACGAAGTAAGGAAACCAAGCATCGCCGTATCGGCCGGCGCGGCGCTGAGCGTATTTGCCTTCGCCGCCCACCCAGATCGGAACTCGCGGTGTTTGATAGGGTTTAGGATTGAAAGCGATGTCGTTGACGTTGTAGTACTTGCCCCTGAAGGTGATGTGCTCTTCGGTCCAGAGTTGCTTCAGCAAAGTCAGCTGCTCGTCGGAAACTGCGCCTCGCTCTTTGAAGGACGCGTTCATGGCGGCAAACTCTTCTTCCATCCAACCCACGCCTACCCCCATTATCAGTCTTCCGGTTGAGAGTTGATCGATGGTTGTTGCGATTTTTGCCCAATGAAGCGGGTGTCGGTAGGGCAGGACCATCACGCTCATCCCTAACTGAATTGTTTCCGTGCATCCAGCCAAAAAAGCTAGACAAGTTAGTGTATCGAAAAACGGCCGGTCGGGCGGTACGATGAACGTCGATTCCTTGCTATAAGGATAAGCAGTGTCAATCTTCCACGGCATGACGAGACGGTCCGCGGCCCATACCGAATCATAACCCAGGGACTCTGCCTGCTGCGCGGCCTGCATCAAGGTCTTGCGACTCGCAGCGCGACCCGACACCGGTAAGAACACTCCGTATTCCATTCCGTACTCTCCTATAGCTTTTCTAATTCTGCTAGAAGCTACTTACTTCGGCACACCGAATCACATAGCATAACGGAGCTTCAATGGCGATTTGTTGGGTTCTCTAACTCGGATCGCTGTAGTTGTTGCGCGGCGACAGGATCCGACGTCGAAAATAAAGCGCATGCGGACGGGAGCGAATATCAGTTTCAATGTGTCAATGCGATCGCAACCACGCCGGCGACGACCAGAACGGTACCAACGGCACTGGCGATGGTGATCCTTTCAACCTGGCGGAGAAAAATCGCGGTAATGATTAGGGTCCAGATCGGTGTGGTGGAGGCAATGGGTGAGACGACGACCACCGGTCCCAGCGAGAATGCCAGGAGCATCAGGAGAACCGCCAACGTCTCAAAGAATCCGGATACAAAAAACGGCCAGAACGCTCGTCGATCCCATACCAATTTCTCTTTGCAGATAGGCGTCACGTAATAGGCGGCGAGCGCCAGAAGAGAAATCGGACCGACAACCGCTGTGAAAAACAGCGGCTCATGGGATTGGATCAGTGCGTAACGCCGCAAAGGATGGACTACCGCGGTAATCAGGGCAGTTGCGACAGGGTACATGAGATGCGTCCAATGAAACGACGGCAAATGTTTGTCAATGCGCCATGAAGTGAGAACGATTCCAGCCACTACCGAAACCGTTCCGGCCATACCGAGCGGGGTAATCGGTTCGCCGAGAAAGAGGATGCCGATGAGCACCGCCGGCAACGGAAAAGTGTTGCGCAGGGTAACCGCCCGGGATGTGCCGAGCTTGTGGATGCCGGTGTAGTGGCAGTGACGCATGATCGGCTGGAGAATGCCGGTTATGGCGATGGCGACGATGGCGGCTGGTGCGACCTGCGGTATGCCTATGGTCAGAGACACCGCGGTCCAGAGAGCTACGGTGTGGACGATCAAGGAAACTAAAGTCGCCGTGAAAGGAGTCGAGTAGTTCAGCCCGCTACGCACCGAAACATTGGAAAGCGCGAATGAAACGGCGGTGAGCCATGCAAGAAGTTCGGGAGACATAAGGTTGCTGCTAGGTCTGCAGGCAGACGACGGGGCGGTGCCGATTCACGGAGATTTAAAGCTTAGAAGCGATCTGGAGTGCGGTTCAAAGAGTGGTCGGTTGCAACCGTGGGTACTGCGTAGTATCGAATACTCCCCTTTAAGCGGTCAAATAGTCTCCGACTTTACAGGACTCACGCGCATCCTGGAAGAGGCTACAGGGAATAATGTGCAATCGAGTTTTCCTTATCTATTGTTTCGCTGTGCCCGGCATCCTTGAATATTCTTCTGGCTTGCAATAGGTAATTCCACAAGAGTAGAAAAGCAGCCAACTTTTGGCCGATCACGGAGGTAGTCATGGGTTTCAGAATCAATCATCTGCATCTCAAAACACCCGACCCGCGTACCACGGCAGATTTTTACGTCGAGTTTGCCGGCGCCAAGATCGTTTCAGAGCGCGCGGGTGCCGACGGACGGAAAACTTTTCGCCTGGATTTGCACGGTGTGCCGCTCAACATCACAGACTATTTACCGGATCAAAAGCTTGAGCAGCATTATGGCTTAGAGCACGTCGCCATTGACGCAGAAAACTTTGCCGCGGAAGTGGCCAAGATCAAGGCGGCCGGGATTAAGATTCTCGAAGAGCGCGTGCTACCCGATGGCCGCCAGGTTTGTTTCTTCGAGGGGCCGCAAGGCGTTCGGCTGGAGTTTTTAGAGATGCGTTAACTCAACGGCGGCCCAGAGCACGCTCAAGGGGCCCGTTCTCGCGGAACGGTTCAGGCCAGCCGATATATTCTTTGAACTCCGGTCGCATGCCGACCAGGTCCTTGACCACGTTATCAATCCCTTTATCCGATACGAATGGCGTGCGCTTGAATAGCTTTTGGTAGGCTTGGATCGATTTCTTCAATATCACCGGATCGTTTTCTCTCAGCCATTTCGATAAAGATTTTTCCGCAAAAGCGTGATCGCGCTTGATCAACTGGATCCCCGCAACATAGGCTCGTAGAAAGTCCTCGGTGGTCTTGGGTTCGGCTCTCATGAAGGCGCGGCTGCTGGCGACGCAAGACGAGGGATAGATGAGATCTGTCGCGCTCAAATCGACGAGCACCGGCCAATTGCGCTCCAGGAATGGAATTGCATAACGAGCCGTTAGAGCCGCCGCAGCAATGCGCCCGGCTTCCAGGGCGGCGACCATCTCAGGTCCGGCGCCGAGCTGTAAAATGGTCATGTCCCGATCCGGGTTAAGACCGACATGCCTGAGCGCCGTTCTCAGATAAAAATGAGTTGTCGACCCATAGCGGGTGACCGCGCTTGCATGCCCTTTGAGCTCCGCAGCGGACTTTATTTCCGGACGAGTGATCAAGTAAACCGGATCCACATCGACGGGGCAGGCCAGTAGGATCACGTCGGCGCCGGCGGCTCGAGCGGCAATCACCGATTCAGCTCCGGCGCCGGAAAACTGCAAGTTGCCCGTGATGATCGCCAGAGTTATCAGGGATCCACCACGAATTTGCACGGGCTCGACATTGAACCCGTACTTCTGGAAGTAACCGGCGTCCTTCGCCACCCAAACTGGCAGGTGCGAAGGCGATGCGCTGGTGCCATAAAGAATTCGTCTCAGCTCCTGAGCGCCTACGGCTTGGTACGGTGGCAAGGAAGCGCAAACCAAGGTAAGCAACACTATGAAGGAATGATGCCTCATGGCCGCGACGATAAGGCGCGTTCTAAGGGTGCGTTGTCACGGAACAGTTCCGGACGGCCGATAAATTCCTTCGGTATGACTCGCCGGGTTGCCAGATCCTTAAGTACATTTTCTATTCCCTTGTCAGGCACGTAGGGCATCGCCTTAAACAGCCGGACGTATGCATCCACCGATTTTTTTACCACCATCGGGTCTCGTTCACGCAGCCATCTGGCAAATGACTTCTCCGCAAATGGCGGATCTTTGACGATGAGCTGTATTCCGGCGACGTAGGCTCTCAGAAAATTCTCCACGACTTTAGATTCAGTCTTGACGAAATTACGGCTACTCGCAACGCAAGACGATGGATAAACCATATCGGTGGTGCTGAGATCGACGAGCATCGGCCAACCACGGTCCAGGTAGGGGAGCGCGTAACGCGTTGTCAGCGCGGCGGCCGCGATACGTCCCGTCTCCAAAGCGCTGACGATCTCCGGTCCGGCACCGAGTTGTAAAATGGTGAGATCCTTTTCCGAATCGAGACCGACATGACGGAGCGCGGCCCTGAGATAGAAATGGGTTGTTGAGCCGAGTCGGGTGACGGCAGTGGATTTGCCCTTGAGCTCGGCCGCTGACTTTATCTCGGGCCGGGCCATCAAATAGACCGGATCGGAATAAACCGGACAGGCAAGCAACACCACATCGCCGCCCTCGATGCGCGCGGCGACTATTGACTCAGCGCCAGCGCCGGAGAATTGTAGCTGACCGCTCATGATTCCCATGGTGATCAACGCGCCGCCGCGTATGTGCACCGGTTCGACGTTCAGGCCATTTTTGGCGAAATATCCCGCATCTTTCGCAACCCAGACCGGCAGGTGAGAGGTGGAATTGGTGGTGCCATAGTGGATGCGGCGGAGATCCTGAGCCCAGCTTAGTTTCTGGAGCGACAGCAGACCACAAAGAAAGCTCACGATCAATGAAACTTTCCAAAGCATGGCGCTTCAATTATTTACCGGCGTATTTAGCTTCTGCTTTCTGCTGGTCGAAGGGCACGAATTGGTTGACGCCTGGACCGCGAACCTGCGGCGCCTCTCCTTCATCAAATAGTCCCACGGCATACTCACCGGCGCGGCCGCCGATCAACGCCGGGGCATGCGCTTCAGCCACGGTGGCCTCGCTGTCGGAACGATTCCAAGCCCAATGAACCGTGTTGGCCGGGATACGCTGGAAATCGCCCTTTTTACAATGAAAGCCTTTATCCTCTACAAAGAACCAGATCTCGCCGTCGAGCACATAGTTTATCTGCTCGGACTCATGCTGATGGGGTTTGGTGTGATAACCGGGCGCGCGAGTCGCGATCATCAGGCTGCACTCGTTTCCATACCCTTTGCGAACAACCATGGATCCGGTACCCGCCTCGCCGCTCTGGACGCGCTTTATTTCGGTTACGTCCGAGCTTTTTACGTGTAAAGCCATGTGACCTCCTACAGGGTTAAGCAATTGTCTTTTCCGTATGTCATGCGGGCAATCTCGTCAAGCGCTATGTATGGGGCTGTGCCTTTAGATTATCATGACTGCGGATGACAAGCAGCGATCAACCATTACCATTACTTGACACGACAAAGCCGCGTGCAACGCGCTCTTGCGCCCCATCATCTCAACCCCCTAGTACGATCAATTTAAAAAGCTGTCGTGCTTCGGGTAGGGTATTTCATCCGAATTTAGCCATTGAACATCTCTTTGAACCGGACTAAAGGTTTTTACTTCAGGTTTAACTCAGGAGGTTTTATGGCGCACTTTCCGTTGGTCGATACCGATGGACACATGTCTTAGAACGACAGTCCGACATCAGGAAATATGAATCGGCTTGGAACAAAAATGTCTGACTCCGGTATGGCCCGGCGACCAGCTCTGGGACAACGATATGACGACTCATTCGCGACGGTTCGACAGTGTGAAAGGGACTCAGCGCCGACATTCCGCAATCGGACGACGAGTTCCCGGAAAACTTGACCGATTCATTTGATCACCGGGAATTGTC
>JAICEJ010000232.1 GCA_025924215.1 Candidatus Binatia bacterium | reverse complement strand
GCACAAGATCGGACAACCAGGCAGCGGCCACCAACGCGGACCTAAAGAAGCTTCAAGCCATCACCATTTCGCTTCAGCAAGCGTCGCGAATTCTCGGACCGGCGCCTACGGAAGAGGGCATAGATAAACTGATGCGGGAGCACTTCAGCGGATTCACGCTGGCGCCGGAATTCAAACAAGCGATCATCGCCCGCAAGCCGCCGTCGCGCACGCTATATATCGATCCAACCGCTCATGCTCTGGGATTGATGATCGCCAACAACACGCAAGCTTATTGGCAGACATCCTCTCATACCAACAATCCGGTTGCCGTCGCGGCGCTTGGAGTCGGCTCAGAACAATTCAAAGGATATTACGACAACGCCGATTTCGGCAAGAAGTTGTTAGCGCTCCTGGACGACAGCAGAACTTTACTCCGACGCTAACCGGCAGCCAACGATCCTATGGTGTATCCGGTCGGACCGTAGGCATGGTTAACTTACCCCGCCACCGATACTCCAAACAACCAGCCTGCACCATAGGTGATTGCCGACGCCAGCAAGCCAATACCCAGCATGCGCAGCCCGCTTATCCAGGGCCCCTTCGCGGTAAAGATCGAGATAATCGCGCCCACGCCTAACAGTGCTAGGCAGCTAAGCAACCCACTCGCGAACCAAGCAACTAGTCCGGAACTAAACAGATAAGGCAGCACTGGAATCAACGCGCCGACTATGAAAGCTAGGAACGAGCTCAGCGCCGCGGTCCAAGGCGATCCCAGCTCCGAAGGATTCAAGCCTAACTCTTCACGCGCGAGCGTATCAATAGCGGTCTTTGGATTGGAGATAATGCGTCGCGCCAGCATCGCAGCCTCTCTCTCGGGAATTCCCTTGGCTTGGTAAATCAACGAGAGCTCCTCCTCTTCTTCCTTGGGTGACATCTCCAACTCTTGTTGTTCCATAGCGATCTGCTGCTCGAAGAGTTCGCGCTGCGCGCGCATCGAGACATATTCACCCGCTGCCATTGAGAACGATCCCGCCAATAACCCGGCCACGCCGGCGAGCAGAATATACTCAGGCCTCGCATCGGCGCCCGCAAAGCCCATGACCAAACTGAAATTCGAAACCAGTCCATCGTTGATGCCGAAAACAGCGGCACGCAGGCTGCCACCCCGCGATATCACGTGCCATCGTTCGCTGCCGATAATTGCGTCCTGGCTGGAAATCCCTTCGTCCATGGCGCGCAATGCGCGGCTGTGCGCTCTCTCCTCGGCTGGCAATCCAGCTGCCTCCGGCTGATTTAAGTATCCCGGCTCATCGCTGGCTTCCAGGCTACTGATAATTGGAATCACTCGCTGGGTGCCGAAGTGCTTCGCCATCCAGCCCAGCACCCGGACGCGGACTGTGGGACGATATTCCGGCACTTGAAATCCGGCCGTTTCGATAAGCCGGACCCACCGCCGCGCATGTCGCTCCTCGGTCTGCGCCATTTTTCGGAAAATCACCGCGCGCTTCTCGTCTTTTTCGGCGGCGGCCAATGCGCGATAGAGCTCAATGCCGTCCATTTCGACGAGATAGTTTTGTCGGTAACGCGCAACATCCGCTGCACTGATCTCCTGCGTAGGCATCACGCGTCCTTCGCCAAGCCGTAACTTCGCTTCATTTTTCTCGGTATTCTATCCCGGCATCGGTCATCCAGGGAATGCTCGGATTGGCCTGCAAGCTTCATCCTTGCCACAGGGCGGCTTGCCTAGTCAAATTTATTCGTTCGCCTTGCATGCATTGATAAATTCATTCTAGGTTAGCACCATGCTGAGTTTTGTCGACGTTGAAGAAGCACGAAGACGTATCCGCGACCAAATCTACCTCTCGCCCCTCTCCTATTCCGAAACTATTAGCCGGATGAGCAACAGTGAAGTCTTCTTCAAGTTGGATAACTTGCAAATGACCGGCTCATTCAAAGAACGGGGCGCGCTCAACCGTTTGCTGACCCTGACGACGGACGAGGCCGAGCACGGTGTGATTGCCGCCAGCGCCGGCAATCACGGTATGGCAGTGGCATTTCATAGTCAGCGCCTCAATGTGGAGTCCACGATAGTCATGCCGGTTCATGCCCCGCTGATCAAAGTGGGACGGGTGCGACTATACGGCGCACAGACCATATTGCATGGCGAAGATTACGATGAAGCTTTCACCGAAGCCCAGCGGCTGAGCCATGAAAGAGGGTTGACGTTCCTTCACGCGTTCAATGATCCGACAATCATCGCCGGTCAAGGCACCATCGGCCTCGAGCTCTATGAGCAAAATTCACATTTAGACGCCGTCATCGTCCCGGTGGGCGGCGGAGGTTTAATTGCCGGTACCGCACTGGTCCTCAAGGTTCTCAATCCGAATATTCGCATCATCGGCGTACAGGCGGAGGCAATACCTTCGATGAAAGCGGCACTGGAAATAGGTGCGCCGATTAGGCTCGCGCCGGCAACCACGATCGCCGACGGCATCGCAGTGCGCAAAGTTGGCGAGATAGCATTGGAGCTGGTCAAACAGCACGTCGATGAGATTGTGACAGTAACCGAAGGTGAAATTGCCAATGCTGTGCTGCTTTTACTGGAGATAGAAAAGACCGTCGCCGAAGGCGCCGCAGCGGCTCCCCTCGCGGCGCTCATCAACAAGAAGGTCTCTTTACGAGACAAGAACATTGCCCTGATCGTTTCCGGCGGCAATATCGACGTCAATCTGATATCGCGGATTATCGAAAAAGGCCTCATTCAAGAAGGACGACTGAGCCGTTTTTCCGTGGTAATCTCGGACCGGCCGGGGAATCTGGCAAGGCTCACACAACGAATCGCCGACCTTGATGCCAATATCTTGCAAATCGGCCAGAGCCGCGGCTTCGGCCGAATTGCCATTGATCAAACGGAAGTCGAACTAGTGGTCGAGACAGCCGGCTTGGATCATGTCGAACGGATTAGAAACCAGTTGAGCAAAGACGGCTTTCAAGTTCGATGGGAAAGCTAACCGCGCGCCGCTTTAAGCGAGTGGCGCTCTTTGGACGCCCCATCGTTTTTATCAACCGAGGGCGAATTGAAATCAAACGACAATCGGGATGAACTTAATGAACGTTATCCGCGCAGTCACATCCTGTTGATTCAGAGAACTACCCGCCTGTTTGGATCGCAGTACTAGTTGGCAAATCAGCAACTGGATATTACATTATAAATGGAGGCTGTGATTTCTATGAAGACGATCAAGAAAAACCGCTGATCTTAGTAATCGCGGTGGTTATGGTTGCGCCTACGGGTTGTAAGAGGAGCGGGGATGGTGAAGGCTCTGCAGAACAAGCCGGTAGAAAGATCGATAACGTTCTCGAAAAAAGCCGGTCAGGAAACTGGTAAGCTAATGGAACGAATTGGCGAGTCCATGCAGAAGGCGGCAGAAAAATACAAGACAATTCTAAAAAATAGCGTTACCAAAGAGTCCACCCACTAAATTACATCCTTCAGCATCATCGGCAGCCTTAGGAGGCTGCTTACTTCTCACCTTCTCTCATCAACTCACCTACGGAGCTAGCGAGTCCGCAAAGCAAACTAAGGACCCCACTTCATTTCCGCCGTATCAGCTGAGCGTCATCAACGCGCTCCGATTACATCAGATTGGAGGCCAACACGAAATAGCCCCCACCGTATAACGGATCTCTCTTCATTGGCTCTATCGATTGAAATCCTTCCGGGAGCACTATGTGCTACGTAAGAAGCGTTGTGATAGCAGTTAGTGTTTGGTTCGAGGTTATTTTCACCTGTCACTTGATTTGGCGCTGTGAGATGATTTGCGGGCCAAGCCCTTAAGTATTCTCTTGTTAAACGGCGTTGTAGCTTTGTCATGGAGTCGATGGACTTCGTTGACACTATTTTTCCCGTCTAACGCTCCTAAGTGCTCAAAGGAACATAACAGGTTGTTATCTGCCGCTAACTTGAGCGCGCATCAATGTTATTAATGCAGTAATCCAATTGTAAGCACACGACCTCAACCTCACTTATAGAAGAACATTCAGGCATTACACATCGTTCGGCTAATCTTAGAGGAATCTTTCGGTTCTTCGTCCCACGAGCGCGCCCAGGGAACTAATCGAACAGTAATGTCTCCAACAGCGCAAATACTTCGTGCGCAATATCAGACGAAAACTTCCTTCGAACCCCTAAACTGACTCATGCGGGAGAAGCAAAGAAGCACCAGTTCAATGGCATATGTGTTGCTGAAACAGTTCTCGCAACGTCGAGATCCGCAACAGAGCCACAAACACAAAGCAGCCTTACAAAACTGAGTAATGCTGCTCCGGTGGCCTTAACAGGCCGCAGCCAATCTTTCGTACCAAGTGGTAGCCAATAAACAAACATCGATCATACGGAAGGATGCGGCAACGGTGCATCCATTGAATCCATTTTTCGGAGGGCAGTAATGCTAGATTTCCGCTCAAGCTTTTGGTTCATTCTCGCACTTGCGATCGTGTCGAATTTATTCCCAAGCCATATTGTCTCTGCCGCTCAGCTAACACTTAGTTGGACTGACGCTTCGGATAATGAGGATGGGTTCGGTATCGAACGGCGAACCGGTACTAGCGGGACCTTCGCGCGCGTTGCGAGTGTTTTACCTAACGTTAGTACGTACACGGATCCCAACCTGGCAAGTAGTACTACGTATTGTTATCGTGTCAACGCATTCAACTCGGCCGGCAGTTCTGCATACACCAATGAGATTTGTGGTACGACTCTGGCCGCAAGTTTCACGTTGACGTTAAACCGTTCCGGGAATGGTACGGTCACCAGTTCTCCCAGCGGCATCAGTTGTGGAAGCGATTGCACAGAAGCTTACACCAGCGGCACGCTTGTAAGTCTTACGCCAACACCCGCCAGCGGTTCTACATTTACAGGTTGGTCTGGAACGGCTTGTACTAACGGTAATGTCACAATGAACGCCAACATCAGTTGCACGGCAGTATTCAATCTCATAACAGCATATACGCTAACCGTAAGTCGCGCTGGTACTGGCACCGGCACCGTGACCAGCAATCCCACCGGAATCAACTGCGGCAGTACCTGCTCGACAACGCTCAACAGTGGTACCACCGTAACGTTAACTGCTGCGCCCGCGTCAGGTTCGACATTCGGCGGCTGGTCAGGTAACTGTACGACGGCCGGAACCGTTACGATGACTGGCAACATGGGTTGCACGGCGACATTCAACAGCTCTGGATATACGTTGACCACCAGCGTAGTGAACGAAGTGATGTCGAGTGGGACTGCTGGTGGAACGATCGTCAGCAGCCCGACCGGAATAAATTGCGGGAGCGACTGTACAGAGAACTACCCTGCAGGACGGATTGTTACTTTAACGCCGATGCCGGCAGCGAATTCTAAGTTCAAGGCATGGACAGGGCATGCCGATTGCGCAGACGGTTCGGTCACGATGAACGCGAACAAAACCTGTACAGCAACCTTTACCCCTAACACAGCAAGCCTTTCTGTCTCTAAGATAGGCAATGGCGCTGTCGCCAGCACCCCCTCTGGCATCAATTGCGGCACAAGTTGTTCCTTTAACTTTGTCACTGGAACACCCATAACCTTGCAGGCGATTCCTAGTGCAGGTTTTACATTCCTTGGCTGGACCGGAGGATGTACCGGAATAGCAGACTGCAAGATGACCTTATCGTCTAATACGACCGTCACGGCAAATTTTGTTAATAATCTGACCGATAGGATCGGCATTTACCGCCCATCAACTGGTGAGTGGTTTTTGGACCGCAACGGCAACGGCAAGTGGGACGAAACGGATAGCTACGCCGAACCGATTGGCGAAACGGTCGGAGTCCCTGTAGTCGGCGATTGGGATGGCTCAGGCAAAACTAAACTAGGGTTGTTCGTACCTAAAAGCCCACAAGCACAATGGTTGTTGGAGTGTGAGGTGGATAATTGCGTACGGTCATTCGGTCAGCCAACAGATTTGCCTATGGTCGGACGGTGGACAACCGCTTCAATCGATGAGATTGGTGTTTTTAGGCCGTCAGAGAAGAAATGGTATCTTGATTCAAATCACAATGGAGTTTTGGATGGATGCCGCACCGACGAATGCCCGTCATTCAGCATATATATGAACGGAGATGTTCCCGTGGCAGGAGACTGGAGCGGTAGCGGGATCACTCACCTAGGGTTATTTCGTCCGAACACTGGCGAATGGTTTCTCAATCGGAACGGCAATAGATCATGGAATAACTGTAAGAAGGATACCTGCCTTACCAATTTCGGTAAGGCTGGCGACTTGCCTGTGATTGGCGACTGGAACGGGACAGGTATAAGCAAGATCGGCGTGTTCAGATCATCAACCGGCGAATGGTTGTTAGATTTAAACGGCAATGGCAAATGGGATGGCCCTGGCGTCGATCTATATGTGACCGGCTATGGCGAATCAGGAGAAATTCCCATCGTCGGCAAATGGTAAATCAATTCAAAAGCCTCGTTTTTCTGCTGGTGCGGCAGCTCCATTACCGGCGCTGCCGCACTAGACTCTTGTGATACCCCGAATCAACTGACTCCCAATTACAACGTCGCCATTTTCTGAGTCCTTCGGAAATACACCGCCAGGCAGCGTTGGCGGAGGGGGCGGGATTCGAACCCGCGGTGCACGTGATGCACGCCGGTTTTCAAGACCGGTGGTTTCAACCGCTCACCCACCCCTCCGATAAGTAAAATCAACTACTTGCGCTAACTGCGGATTTGTTGGCAGGATTCGTTTGAACACTATTGGAACAAATTCCGAACGCTCTTGCAACGTCTCCGGGCTTTAGATTCACATATCGCTGATGCATGGCCACGCTGTTATGGCCGGCTGCTTTCATCGCCACGTCAACGTGAACGCCTCGCCGCGACCACTCCGTTTTTGCGCTGTGCCGGTAGTCATGAAAACGAAAATTGTCCACTTTGGCTCGCTTACGTGCCACTCTTACCGCCTGAGTGATCATGTCCTTGGTTATTGCTCGGCCGTCGTCTCTGGTAAACACGAGTGCGTTAACGTTAGCGACAATATTTCCCCGGCGTTTCTCCCGTTCAATTTCGTCCAGTACTTCAAGAACGATATCGGTTAGCGGCGCGCGCTGCTCGACTCCCGTTTTGACTCGACCGCCGGCGGGTACGATCTCCCGCCGCTGTTTGTCTATCATTGCCTTGGTTAAGCGGATGATGTCGCCTTCTGATAAGCACGTTTCCCGCGCGACTATGGCAATGCGCCGAAGCCAGGCGGGATAAGCGTCAAGCATCGCGGTTTCCTCTTTGGCATCAAGGATTCGGTCGCGCTGCGATCGCTGTATCAAACCAGCAAAAGACGGCGCCGCGGCCTCGATTTCGTTCTCCCTTGCCTTATTGAGCATATGACGAAAGCAAGACAGCTCATTAGCCACGGTACCCGGCGAAACGGTCTTGGCGGCCGCTTTGCCGTTGCGAACGATATGCTCTTGAAGCCGTTCCGTTCTGTACTTGAATAAGTGCTCCCGTTTGATCTCCGTCAGCAGGACCCAACCCAACAGGCGTCTGATGGTAGCGATTAGCTCTTTCTCACGGCCAAACGAGCGCTTGGTTTTTACTTCCTCAAG
>JAICEJ010000231.1 GCA_025924215.1 Candidatus Binatia bacterium | reverse complement strand
GGCCGGCGAGATTTTTTCCAGATTCTTAAGTGCGTCATCGCGATCGCCCGCATTCATCAGCACGCGGCCCAAGCCAAGCAACGACTTTGCGTGAGTCGGTTCTGCATCGAGAATGGACTGATAAATCGCCTGGGCCTCGGCTGGTTTTCCCTGCTCTTCCAGGTCGGCTGCCTCATCGGCCTGCTCATCGTACTCGGAAGGCAAATATCTCGACAGCATCTCGCGCACCGCCGGCTCCGGTAATGCGCCGGTGAACTCGCCGGCAATCTCTCCATCCTTTATCAACTTGACTGCCGGAATACCCTGGACGCCGAACGCGCCGGCAAGTGACGGGCTCTCATCGACGTTAATTTTGGCGAGCACGAACTTGCCGGAGTATTCGTCCGCCAACTTCTCGAGCACGGGGCCTAATACCCGACACGGACCGCACCAGGGCGCCCAGAAATCAACCAGAACCGGAACCTCGTGAGAACGCTCCAGCACGTCAGCCTCAAAGTTGTCCTCGCCAGCTTCAATGGTCCAATCGTTCATATGCTCAAGGTAATCGATTCGTGCGACAAGATCTACTTGGCGATGATCTCCTTGGCGAAATTGCGCACCTTCGCCGCCACCGGACGCATGCAGTAAACAATCGTTTCCTGTATCTCGTCTTCGCTGGCGCCATTCTCGCGTGCCTTGTCCAAGTGAAGCTTGGCGCCGTGTTCGTGCCCAATGGCGAAGTTCACCGCCATCAAGATCAGCTGAGCGGTTTTCGCATCGAGAGATCCTTCCCGATACTTTAGATTAAAGAATTCGGCTTCTTTTGGCATGACATACCTCCTAATGTTTTGTTGGGCTCATTTACCATAGGAATTCGGCTCGAAAGTCGCGCCGTTTAGGGTGTACTCGCTTTTGACTTCTGTCGGATTGCGAATCGTTTGAATCACGTAGCATCCCGCTTCAGCATTGCGCAGGACTTTGGCGATTTTTTCGGCGGGCTCTGTGGATGTGATTTCGCAACGGGTCTCAACGCCCAAACCCTCCGCCCGAACTGTTTCCCGTAATACCGAACCTTCGTTCTTAAAGCGCGCGGTCACCAACACCCTGGCTTTATCGATGCGCGTTTTGAGCATTTCCCCGTACCGGGAAATCTGGGTAAGCAGTCAGAATCCAACTGCAAGCCCGAAGTACGCTAGTGGCGGGGGCGCCGAGTTGTCGCCGCCGATCCGCTCGGCTTCGTCGCAGTAGACGGTAAAACCCCGGGCATGGCCTTCTTTGCGCATCCGCCCAATGGTCTCGGCATCCGCCTCCAAGACGATTTCCCTTTTCACTTGCATATCATCAGTCATAAATTTTTCCTTATGAAAGTTTGCAATGGCCTGCAACATACGTGGATTTGAGCTGTGATTGCAACTTATTCGCAAGGCCAGTGGAGTTGTTCCATCAAACGCACGCGACTGATTAGAGGCGAAAGGGGAGAGTGACGACATAGGACCGCACATCCTTGATGACGGCGACATGCGCTGGGCCTTTTGCCGATGGATTGCCAACCCAGAGCTAGTCCTTTGATCGTTGCTCGTCAGCCAAAGATGCAGGGTAGCTCAACCGCTGTCTCTCCTCTTCTACATATTCTTCGGAGTAAAGATCCAGCAAAGCTCGTAGCAGAGCAAAGATGACCGGGCCTAAAACAATTCCCAGCGCGCCGAACAGCGCAATGCCGCCCAATATGCCGAAGAAAAGAAGCAAAACTGGAAGACCCAGGCGACTGCCGATTAGCAGCGGCTTTAAGACATTGTCCACGGTTCCAACAACCCCCAGACACCAGCCTAAGAGTAAAAAGCCCCGCAGCATTTCGCCTTGAAAAAAAAGATAAAGACAGACCGGAATCGAAACCAAGGTCGAGCCGCCAACCGGCAGCAGCGCAAAAAAGGCCGTGACGACTCCCCATAAAGCCGCAAAAGGAACACCCGCCGCCCAATAAGCCAAACCCGCTAGTAGTCCCTGGATGACGGCAACGACAAACGAGCCATGGACTACCGCGAGAACCGCGTCGACGATGTTTTTGAACAACCGCTCTTGATGCTCACTGTCCATCGGCAATAACCGCTGGATACGGCGGAAGAAATCTTTGCCATCACGGAGCAAGAAAAAAAGTGTGAATAGCGCAATGATGAAATTAACGATGACTAGCAAGATGTTCTGGGCGACGCCTTTTACCTGGGAAACGATGAAACCCGAAGATACCTGGGCGCCTTGGGCCAAGATCTCTTTCCAATTGATTTTGAAGTCGATCAGGCGAAACGAGATCACATCCCACCAGATAACAATGCTCTGCACCCATGGCGTCTCTGCCCACCGGGAGAGACCGTCATCGGTCATCAGAGAACGCACCGTCTGCACCAGTGTGATCGCCTCGTCGGTCAAAAACCAGCCGAGCTCGATTCCCGGAATGATGACGAGCAGTGTAATCGCAACGATCACGATCAGGGCGGCCGGCGTGGCCTGCCAGCGCAACAATTTGAGCAGCCAGGCGTAGACGGGATAGACCAGGATCGCCAGTATCACGGCCCAGGCGATAGCCTTCAAAAAAGGCGTAAGAATCAGGAAAGCGAAATATAGAATGAGCAGGAGCAGCGCGAAAAAAAACGCCGTGCCCAACCATTGACGATTCACTACAAACCCCCTCGCCGGTAAATTGGCTAGCCAACTCTACGCACAAGGTTCGTTGCCTGCAAGCTATGTTGCGGGTTGTTCAGGCAGTTGCAGCAACTTTGCTACCATGCGTAGCAAATCGACTACTCCCTTAGAGTGCGAGCGGGTGCAGCGCACTATTCTGTTGAAGTGATTCAGCAACTTAGGCTTAACCTGCATCATTGACCGGCTGGTACAAACCTTGCGCTAAAAAGTTTTGGTGAAGACAATACATCGGCCACCGACCGTCCATGAAAATGCAAGATCTTCGATCCGCTAACCGAAAATCTAAAATCGGAGATCTAAAATGGGCGGGGTTGCTTATGCTCATTTTGCTTCTGGGGTATGTGGGCATGGCCCAGGCGCAGCAGCCAAAAAAAGTCTGGCGGATCGGATTTTTATCGTCGATGGCCCCCGGCCCTTATGCGCATTTGTATAATGCATTTCAGCAGGGCCTTGGCGATCTCGGCTATATCGATGGACATAACGTCATAATCAAAGCACGATGGGCCGAGGGCAATACCGAACGCCTGCCGGAGTTAGCCGCGGAGTTGGTAGGACAACAAGTCGATCTCCTCGTTTCCACCGGAGGGACTCTCAGCGCCATGGCGGCAAAAGCGGCGACGACCAACACGCCGGTTGTTTTCACTGCCGGCGGCGATCTCGTCAGAGTCGGGCTGATTTCGAGCCTGGCGCGGCCAGGCGGTAATCTCACAGGCCTGAATTTGCTGACCACCGAGCTCGGCATCAAACGTCTCGAGCTGTTGAAAGAAACCTTCCCAAAAATTCGTCGCGTCGGGATTCTGGGAAATCCCGCCAATCCAAATCACGCGATTCAAGTGAACGATACTCTAGCGGCAGCCAAGGAGCTGGGCCTGCAGGTTCAGGTTCTGGAGGCGCGTAATCTGAATGAGGTGGAGGCCGTGTTTTCAAAGCTCTCCGAAAAGAACGTCTCGGCGCTGCTCATGCTGCCGGATGCGATGCTCAATGCGCACCGCGAACGAAGCGCCGAGCTGTCAACCAAAAGCCGCGTTCCGGCGATCTTCGAATTCAAGGAGTTTGTCGAAGCCGGCGGTCTTATGAGCTACGGGACTAATATAGTAGCCGTGTACCGGCGAGTGGCCGTCTATATAGATAAGATTGTGAAAGGCGCGAAGCCGTCGGAGCTGCCGGTGGAACAACCGACGAATTTCGAATTCGTGATCAACCTAAAAGCTGCCCAACAGATGGGCCTGACGTTACCTCCCAACGTGCTGTCGCGGGCCGATAAGGTGATCAGATAAGTCGGATCCCGATGAGTTTAATGTGAGCAAACGTCAAAGGAGCCCTGGCCGATTTCATCACCGCTCGCTACTTCCAGCGAGCTTTGATTCAGAGATTAATAAGACAAAAAGCGGAGAATAGACTATGGTTGGGCTCCGCTTGCGCTGCAATCGGGAATAGCCAACTCGAAG
Source organism: Candidatus Binatia bacterium (assembly GCA_025924215.1). GTDB lineage: Bacteria > Desulfobacterota > Binatia > UBA9968 > UBA9968 > WHTF01. The sequence continues at coordinate 3,492 of JAICEJ010000231.1, read as the reverse complement.
TATCGACGATCTGAGATCGGTTGAAGCTTTGCGGTCTCCTCTCGCTCGCGAGCTGTGCGGGCATGGCGGAAGCGTAGCAGCGGAATTTGCAACATCGACTTTAGTCTCTATTAGTGTTGCAGAACGCCTGTCTTTAACCCTTGGCATCAGCCTACAAGAGCAAAACAGATCAGTAGGATGGTCGGTAGATCTGCGAGCTCTAGCGCGAAACACGAGCCAACACATACCAAACGATCGTGCCGAATGTTCTGGCGCGAGCGGATCGAGTGATCAGATGAACACACGGAATGATGGAGTGGTGGAATCATGGAGTGGTGGGTCAATCCGGATAAAAGCACTACTCCAATTTTCCAAAATTCCAATCTCCGATTGAGATTGTGTCTTACCCTTTGCGCCATGGTGCTTGTGGTTTATGGTCCTGCCGATGCACAGCGACCAACAGGTAAAACTAGGATCGGCTGGTTGTCTGCTGTTGGCGAGTCAAGCTCAAGCACCGGTCAACAGGAAATTATTCGAATTCTTCGTGAATTCGGCTATGTCGACGGCAAAAATATTCAGTTCGAATTTCGTTATGCGCAAAACAAGCTCGATCGCCTGCCGCCTTTGGCTGAGGAGTTGGTCAGTCATAAAGTCGATGTGCTCATTACACCAGGCACGCCGAGCGCCTTGGCTCTACGTAATGCGACCAAGACGATTCCGATTGTTTTTGTAGATGTTACCGATCCAGTTGGGGCCGGATTGGTCAAGAGCCTGGCCCGGCCTGGAAGCAACCTTACTGGTTTCAGCAGTATCGAGTCGGTACTGGTGGGAAAACGGCTAGAGTTGCTCAAGGAAACAGTCGGTGATCTTTCACGAGTAGCCGTACTCTGGGATCCGCAGAATTTCGGCGCTCGACACGAATGGGAAGAGAGCCAAACCGCCGCGCGCGATCTGGGGTTGCGGCTTCACTCGATGGAAGTTAGCAGCGCCGATCAATATGAGCGGGTATTCGATCAAACATTCAAGACGCGCGGCACCGGGTTGGCGGTACTGTCAAATGCATTAGCGGCTTCTAGTCAGCAAATTATCGTCGATTTGGCCGCGAAACACCGGCTCGCGGCAATCTATTTTCGCAGGGAGTTTGTGGCTCTAGGTGGTTTAATGTCTTACGGACCGGATCAGACTGAGCGCTTCAGGCGCGCAGCCGCACTGATCGACAAAATCCTCAAGGGCGCGAAGCCCGCCGATCTTCCAATCGAGCAGCCGACCAAATTTGAATTGATGATCAATCTCAAAACCGCGAAGCAGATCGGACTGACGATTCCGCCAGACGTACTGGCAAGAGCGGATCGCATAATTCGATAACGGGACGTGAGCCAACGGGCAACAGTATGCAAACTTTGATTGCTGCCATTGCGCTGTGCGCGACATTGTCCGCGCCTGGCTCTCACGCCTCGGCGCAAACTGCGCGTGGAGTTTATCGTCTCGGCTTTCTCTCCCCGTCTGGGACCCTCGAGCCTTCCATCCCGGGCACCGCAAATCTTGTCCCCAAGCTGCTGCGGGATTCCGGCTATGTCGAAGGCCGAAACTTGGAAGTACAGCGCCGCTTCGCCGACGGCAGAATCGATCGTCTACCACAATTGGCCAAGGAACTGGTCGATTTGCGCATGGACGTAATTGTCGCCGTCAGCCCGACTGCCATCAAGCCTGCGCTCGATGCGACCAAAACCATTCCTATCGTCATGGGATTCGGTAAGGATCCTGTCAGAGACGGATTCATCACCAGCCTTGCCAAGCCCGGCGGAAACATAACGGGTGTCGTCGTTGCGCCCGAAGACGTGCTTGCAGGTAAGCGGTTGGAATTGATTAAGGAGGCCGTCCCGCAGGCCGAGACCATCGCCCTTCTGGGGACAGGTGAGCCGAGCTCGCGATTGCAGGTTGAAGAGGCACAGAAAGTTGCGCCCACGCTAAATGCGAAAGTGCGAGTAGTTGAACTGCAGGACGGCGACTACGAGAAAGCCTTCCGGTTCATTGTGCAGGAGAAAGCCGGCGCCATGTTCGTGCTTGCAAGCCCAATCCTCAACGCAGGGCGCGATCGCATCATCGAACTCGCCGCGAAGCATCGTGTTCCGGCAATTTATGAGTGGCCGGAGCAAGCAGAGATCGGTGGCATGATGGCTTACGGCAGCAGCCTTGCAGCATTATCACGGCGGGTGGCCTGGTATGTCGAACGAATTCTGAAAGGGGCGAAACCCGGAGATCTCCCTGTGGAGCAACCGACGAGGTTCCAGTTGGTGATCAATCTCAAGGCGGCGAAGCAGATCGGTGTAACGGTGCCGCCGAATGTGCTGGCGCGGGCGGATAAGGTGATCAAGTGAGATTGCGACGCGGAGTCATTCAGTTCGGTCTAGCTGCTATTCTCTCTTCGCTTAGCTTTCCGGCCGAGGCGCAGCAGCCTGCGAAGGTAGCTAAAATTGCGTATCTAGGAATCCGTTCGGCAGCGGATCAGTCTGCCGGGTTCGAGTCGTTTAGGCGAGAAAGCCGCGCACTCGGCTATATCGAGCGTAAAAACCCGGTCATTGAGCAAGGATCCGCTGAAGGTAAGCTTGACCGGCTTCCCGCTGCGGTTGATGACCTAGTCCGTCTCAGAGTCGATGTGATCGTCACAGCTTCGACTCCTGCTGCTTTGGCCGCGAAGAACGCTACAAGAACGATTCCCATCGTTTTTACGAGCGTGGCTGATCCTGTTGCAGCTGGATTAGTTGACAGCTTCGCACGGCCTGGAGAAAACATCACCGGATTCAGCGAAATTTCAGTCGCGTTGGCTGGCAAACGGCTGGAGTTGCTCAAAGAAACCATTCCCAGGCTCTCTAGAGTCGCGCTCTTGTGGAATCCAAGCAATCCAGGCTCCGCGCAACAATGGAAAGAAAGCCAACTGGCGGGACGAGAACTAGGGCTGCAGCTTCATTCGATGGAGGTGAGCAGCAATGACACATTCAACAGCGCGTTCAACGAGGCAATTAAGGCGCATAGCGTCGCCCTCGCCGTGACGCAGGACTCACTTTTCAATTCAAATCCAAGACTAGTGACGGATTTAGCGGCAAAACACGGGCTGCCGGCAATATAGACTCGGAGAGAATTTGTCGAGAGTAGTGGCTTAATGTCGTATGGAACGGACCGAGTCGAACCTTACAAGCGTGCCGCTATTCTCGTGGACAAAATACTCAGAGGAGCCAAGCCCGCCGACCTGCCCGTGGAGCAGCCAACGAAATTCGAGCTGGTAATCAATCTTAACACTGCCAAGCAGATTGGGTTAACGATCGCGCCGAACGTGCTGGCGCGAGCGGATCGCGTGATCAAGTGACCGCCGGTAGGAGGCAGCGGACAGTGGGCGGCAAACCCAGAAGGACAAAGCGCATCAGTCGAATTAGCACTATTGTCTGCCTGTTGCTTGCTATCTTTCTGGCTACTGTTTCGGACGCGCAACAGGCGATGAAGGTGCACCAGATTGGC
>JAICEJ010000230.1 GCA_025924215.1 Candidatus Binatia bacterium | reverse complement strand
GGCTTTTGCGGAGAAGGATGCTTTTGCCGGGCCGCCTCTTCCTGCGCTTTGATGGCGTTGAGACGCTTCTGGAACCAAGTCGACTGTGGCCAACTCCAGTTCTGATCCGTATAGCTTGAAGTGGACTGTTTCATTGAGTTACTCCCGTAGCGGCGTCACCAGCAAGCAATATGCCAGTAGCCAACGCCGGATTTTTGAGCAGAATCATGACGCAGAATCACTCTTCCATAACAGGACTCAGCCAGTTTCGCTCAAATTCGAACAGTCGAATTTGCCGCACGAGGGGGTAGGCAAATAGCCCCTACGTGGCAGAGATCTCGCGATCTGGTCGATCACTGTCAGCTGTTGACGGTCAGAAACAAGCTGCTTCGTCAAGCGAATGGCGATACTGCGCTTACCATCTTCAATGTCGTCGCTGCCAATCGATTCGGCCTCTACACAAACGGCAAATTAATCGATAAACTTCTTTCCGGTAAATATTTGCCCATGAATACTAACAAGTACCGATTTATACTGTTGGGATTGATGGTTGCCGCAATGGGCATCGTCATCGGCACGTTCCTCTGGATCAAGCTGGCTCCACAGACCCGCTTCGGCGCTAACCAACGGAGTTCTCTGGAAGGAATGAACCAGTACGGTTCTGTGCCCGAGTTCTCATTAACAGAAAGAAGCGGCAAGACCATTGGGTCGGAGCAACTGCGTGGCACAATCTGGATTGCCGATTTTATCTATACCGATTGCCAGGATACCTGTCCGCTTCAGAGCGCAGAGATGGCCAGGCTACAAGACGAACTATCGGGGCAAGAAGTCGTGAAGCTACTGTCCTTTTCCGTCAACCCCGACACGGACACGCCATCAGTTCTTTCCCAGTACGCAGATCGATTTAAAGCCAGCACAGATCGTTGGCTATTTCTAACCGGCGGGCAAGAAGAGATAAAAAACCTGGTCCAGAACGGTTTCCGCTTGAGCGTCGCCACTGCCTCGAGCGATCCTGGAGTGATTTTGCATAGCCCGAGATTGGTACTGATCGACCGGCAAGCGCAAATTCGCGGTTATTACGATAGCCGGGATAACGAAGCGCTACAGCGTCTCCGCAGAGATGTGGCCATCTTAGTGAAGGGTTGAGGAGTTTATAAAATGGCAAAGACAAGTAAGAACAGGCCAACCTCAAACATCCAAACAGCTGCGCCGAGCACAGCCAAACAGCAACCGAACTGGCCGATACTCGCTTTGGCGATTTCCGGTATGCTCCTGTCCGGTTATCTGACCTATTCCGCTTGGCAGGGCCAGTCAGTAGCCGGATGCACGGTCGGCAGCGCCTGCGACATCGTACTCAATAGCCGCTGGTCGAAACTGTTGGGCATACCGATTTCGTTTTGGGGCTTTTTGACCTACGCTCTTTTAGCCGCCATCGCCTGGAACAAAACGACGCCTAGTCAGTGGAAGATGGCTTGGACCGTCACCATTATCGGAGTGCTTTATAGTCTCTACCTTACCGGTGTTTCACTGATCGTTTTGGATTCCGCTTGTCCTTATTGCTTGACTTCACTTGGATTGATGACGGCGATTTTTGCCGTGCTCCTCACGCGCCGGCCTGCTAAAATGCCGGGATTTTCTTGGGGACCATGGCTTGGGAAAACCGCCGGAGCGGCGGTTCTGATCATCATCGTCCTCCATCTTCATTACTCGGGCTATATCGGAAAGACCGCCGGCCCGGAGGATCCATGGATTCGCGGACTGGTTGAACATCTAGCTAAGAGCAATGCCAAATTTTACGGCGCATCGTGGTGCCCGCACTGCATCGAGCAGAAGGAGCTTTTTGGCCCCTCATCGGAGCGAGTGCCGTACATCGAATGCAGCCCCGCCGGGCCGCGCGCGCCGCAAGCGCAAGCATGCAATGAGGCGGGCATTAAGAGTTATCCGACCTGGATTATCAAAGGGCAACGCTATTCCGGCATTCAGTCATTGGACAGCTTGGCTCAGTACAGCAACTATAAGTCGGCAGGACCAAAGAAATGAAAACGTTTAATTTACGAAAAATTTTCTTGCTGACACTTTCAGTGGCATCACTGCTGGCGTATCATCAGACGGCAAGCGCCAACCCTTCTAAGTACCCTCAATTTGCCCAACAATCACTGCCTGCGAACGTGCCGCTGGCATTTACATCCATCGATGAGCTGGTCGCTGAGGTAAAAGCCGGTAAAAAGCCTTTGATTATCGACGTGCGAACGGCGGCGGAATACAATGAAGTTCATATTCTCGGCGCCACCTCTGCCCCGCTGGCTCAATTTAAGGAATACGTAAAGAATATTCCCAAGGACCGGCCGGTTGTTCTCTATTGAGCCTGCCCACATCACCTGGCCAGTTTGGCCTATGGCATTCTCTATGAAAATGGCTATCGCAATATGAAGGTTCTTAACGAAGGCTTGATCGGCTGGCACGAGAGACGTTATCCGATGGAAGGAACCAAGGTTCCTTGAATCAGAGCTCATGGCGCGAAAAAAAGCTGTCATTCTACTTAGCGGTGGAATCGACTCGACCACCGCGGCAGCGATTGCGCGGCGCAATCAGTTCGATCTTCACGCCCTCACCTTTCGCTATGGCCAGCGTCACGAACGTGAGATCGAAGCCGCTAAAAAGGTTGCGGCTTGGTTGCGAGTCGAGGAGCACCTGATAATTGAGTCCGGCCTCCGCGCGATTGGCGGTTCGGCTCTGACTGATTGCATGGAGGTTCCCAAAGGCCGCTCCCCATCGGAAATTGAGCACGGCGTACCGGTAACTTACGTGCCGGCGCGCAATACCATCTTCCTAGCATACGGTTTGGCACTGACCGAAAAGATTGAAGCGTCGGACATTTTTTTTGGCGCCAATCAGCTTGACTACAGCGGCTATCCCGATTGTCGCGACGAATACGTTCGCGCCTTTGAAAGGATGGCCAATCTGGCGACCAAAGCCGCCGTCGAAGGCAAAGTGCAGTTGAAGATTCACACCCCGTTAATTCAAATGACGAAAGCAGAAATCATTAAGCAAGGAAGCGAACTGGGACTCGACTACAGCCTTACTTGGAGTTGCTATGATCCAACTGTGGACGGCAAAGCTTGCGCCCTGTGCGACAGCTGTCAACTGAGGCTAAAAGGTTTCAAAGAGGCAGGCCTTAGCGATCCGATCCCTTACGCAACCATCGCGGGTTAGATCTTTCAATGCTCCCCGAACCGTTTACGCCGGAATTCCTGACACAGTTGGAAACGCTTCGTTTACGCACTAGGAAAGAGTTTCTCGGCAGCCACACCGGCAATTATTCATCGCCTCGACGCGGCACAAGTTTAGAGTTTGCCGACTACCGGCGTTATTCCCCCGGAGATGATCTGCGCTACCTGGATTGGGGGATCTATGCGCGCACTGATCGGCTTTATATAAAGGTGTTCCGGGAAGAGGTTGATCTGTTCGCCTACGTTTTCATCGATGCCAGCGCGTCGATGGCATTTCCGTCGAGCGCAGAGAAATTCTTACCAGCCGCGCATATCGGATTGGCGCTCTCCTATGTCATTTTGGCGAACCATGATCATGTCAAGCTCCATTTATTACACGGCGAGTCCATGAGCCCGGCATCGCCATTTTTTCGCGGTCGCCGCCGCATGGCGGACTGCGTGCGCTTCGCTCTGTCGTTAGAGCCGCGCGGTCTCCTCGATTTAGCGGCGTCGTTGGGCGAGCACCTTAAGAAACTCCGGCGACCCGGCAAAGCAATCTTAATCTCCGATTTTTTGATGCCGGCGCAGTCCTACCAGCGCGGACTAAATTTGTTACGAGCCCTCAATCTCGATATCGCGGTGATCCAGGTCTTGAGCCGGACAGAAATAGATCCGCCGTTTACCGATGGTGGCTTAAATCTGGTGGACAGCGAAACCCAACGTGAGATTCGGCTAAGATGGAGCGCTCGCGCGCGGCAAGAGTACCGGACCAAACTGGCGCAGCATAACTCAGAACTGCGCAGCTTTTGTCATCAAAGCGGTATTCATTACTCTTTCTATGTTAATGACCGGGATTTGGGCGATTTCGTTTTCGCGACCTTACCCGCGATCGGTCTGTTCAAATAAGATTGCTCATGGAGTTTCTCAATCCCGCAGCCCTTTACGGACTCTTTGCGCTACCCTTGCTCCTGGTTCCTTATCTCGTCCGGCGCAAACCACGCCGTGTGGTCTTTTCCAGCCTGCTGTTGTTTATGGAGCAAGGTACGCAAGCAACTGCCAAACCGTGGGGCCAGCTGCGGCTTCCGCCCGTTTTCTTTCTTCAGTTGCTCCTGCTGACCTTGTTGATTTTGGCGCTTGCCGAGCCGGTATTCTCTGTCCGGTTATCCAATATCGCCATTGTGATGGACAACTCGGCTAGCATGCAGGCGCACGAGGATGGCACAGCTCGGATCGCACTCGCCCGGGATCAGGCCAGGAGAGTGGTCGGTGATCTCAGTGCAAACGGTAAAGTAGATATTTTCACACTCGTGCCGCAGCTTCAGAAAGTTAACAGAGCACCCGCTTCGCCGTCTGAGGCTATAGGATTGTTGGTCGGCTTGGAGCCCTACGACCTGGCTGATGCGCCGACGAATTATGCCGACCTGTTTAACCAGCTAACCTCCAATCAAAAGTATGAGCGCGTCTACTTCATCACCGATCGACCGGTACGAGGCCAATCGGGCGCCGTTCGGGTTCTTACCGTGGGAAAACCGCGAGACAACCTGGCGATAACTGCGTTTAGCGTTTCGCCCTCTTCTCTGGTGAACCGACGTTTAGAGGCGTCCGTCGAAGTTGCTAATTATTCCGCCCAAGATCAACGGGTCAGAGTAACGGTAAGGGACGATGGCAGTGGAAGTGCCGTAGCCAATCGGGAACTCAAGGTTCCGGCGCGACGAACTGCTTCCGCGACCTTCCAGGGACTCTCCGAGAAACCATATTATGTTGCTGAAATTGATGGCAACGACGCGTTGAGTCTAGATAATCGGCAATTTGCCATTGCCGCAAACGCGCGTAGCTTGAAGATCCTGGCGGTTTCGCCTCGTCCTCAAGCGCTGAACAGTTTGCGCGCGATCTCGGGCGTTAGCCTGACCATCGTTGCCCCCGAAGACTACCAGCAGACCGATCGTTCAGGTTTCGGCTTGGAAATTTTTCACTACTCAGCACCAGCTTTATTGCCGCTCAAGCCATCTCTGCTCGTGTTGCCGCCCGACAGCAATGCCGTTGTCAAATTGGGCAAGCCGGTTACACGGCCGGTGGCGTCGGGCTGGCGCGAATCGCATCCACTGAACCGATATCTCAACATGGCCCTGTTCCGTCCAACGTATGCCCGGCCGTTAATTCCGCAGACAGCCGGCGAAACAATCATCGAAGCCGTCCAAGGACCACTTGCCTTCACGATGGAGCATCAGGGCCACAGGCTCCTGGTGCTCGGGTTTGATCCTTTTCCGTATTTAGGACGAGAGAATTTGCCAATGTCGATCTTCACGCTGAATCTTTTTGACTGGTTTATATCGGCCAGCGGCGCTAAAGGCCGCGCGACAGGGGAGCCACTTGCCCTGAGGGCTGCCCAATACGAATCAACATTGACTACCCCGCGAGGCGAAAAACATGTAGTCAAACCGGCCTCAACTAACTTCACCAACACCTTTTATCAGGGCATTTACCAGCTCAATCAAGGTGGCGAGGGTCAACTCTTGGCGATCAACTATCAATCCGCCAGCGAATCGGATCTACGGGACAGCAAGCCTATCGAGATAAAACCAACCGAGAGCGCCATCAGCAGCGGTTCGACACTCTTCTCCTTCTGGCCTTATCTGGTTATGGCGTCATTGCTGCTTTTCATTGTCGAGTGGTTCTTTGTCCCGCCAGCGGATCGCCGGCAATTGCCGGCGGCAGCGCCCCGGCCAAAGCTTTCATGAAGACTCTGCTAGCCGATGTACAGTTGGCCAAGCCATTGTTTTTGTGGCTACTGATCGGACTGCCGGTGCTTTGGTTCTGGTTCGCCGACCGTAGATGGTTCGTCCTAATTTGGCGCACGCTGATTCTGGCTGTTCTAATCATCGCCTTAGCCGATCCGCAATTCGTCACCAAACAGACCAAACGTGAAAGCGAAGAGCGCATCTTCGCCTTCGATGTTTCGAAGAGTATGTCCGCGAGTATGCGTCAATGGATGGACAGCTCGGCACAAGGTGCGCTTGCTCCCAATGGCGCTGACCGCACATTGATTTTCGCTGCCGAGGCAAAGGACAGCGCAAACTGGCGCGAATCGATAAAAGCCGGACCCGCGATGCAGAACACCGTGAAGCCGGAGAATACAAATCTTCAGCAGCTTTTTGAAAATTTGCTATCACTCCCGCCGGCGCCTCGCAGTGTCTACTTATTTACCGATGGGTGGGAAAACCAGGGCAAGTTGGAGTTAATGTTGCCAGCCATCGCCGCCGCAGGTTTGAAGGTTTTCCCGATTGTGCCGGCGCAGAGGATGAGCCTTGCCAACATAACCGTAGCCAAACTCGTCGCTCCGACTCATGGGGACGCGGGCGAAGCGGTGAACATCAAAGTCATACTGGAAAATCACAATAGCCGAGAGGTGGATGGAACGTTGGTTCTCACTCGCAACGGCGTGACATTCAAAACCGAGCCGGTCAAGCTTAAACCCGGCAGTCAGATTCTGTCCTATCCGAGCACGCTTGCGGACGGACCCCTAAATTCGTACCGCGCCACCTTCACAGCCCGTCAGGACGAGTTCGATCAGTTTGCACCGGACAACCACGCGCTGGCCTGGACTAGCGTACGCAGTAAGGGAAAAATTCTCATCGTCAGCGGTCGCATTGAGGGCGGAAGGTACATCGAAGAGATCCTGCGCCGCCAAGGGTTCGAAGTGACCTCACGCACAGCCGACTCGGCGCCGGCCCCAAACGGCTTCAATGTAGTCATTTTTAACAATATCGAACGCGAAAAGTTGACCTCAAGCTATCTCAGCGCGGTCGAAAGGCATGTTGATGGTGGCAATGGCTTCATTATGCTGGGCAGTGAGTGGAGTTTCGGACCGGGGGGTTATCGCCGCACTCCTATCGAGACGCTTTTGCCAGTTGAGTTTAAAGATCCACCCAAGCAGGAAGAAAAAAATCGAGCCATCCTACTGGTCATCGATAAATCCGGCAGCATGCGAGAAGATAATCGGATCTTGTACGCTCAAGAGGCGGCTAAAGCTGTCGCCCGGCAGCTGAAGGACAATGATTTGCTAGGCGTCATCGGCTTTGACATTGATCCATTCGTGGTCGTGCCGCTTGCCAGGATCGGCAGCCTCAGAGGATCGTTCAATACCGAGGTGGAGCGGCTAAAACCTGCTGGCCGAACGGTGATGCTACCGGCGATCATCGAAGCTAAGCGACAGCTTGAAAGACAAAATGCCAGCCACAAGCACGTAATAATCCTGAGTGATGGTGAAACCGGCGGAAGCGGCGGCGACTTCATCGATCTGGTTAACGTCATGAAGGCCGAGCAGCAGATCACCGTGTCGGCCGTGGCTATCGGCGCAGAAGCAAACATCCCGCTTTTAAAAAGAATCACCCAATACGGCGGTGGTTTTTTTCATCACATTTACGATCCGACGACTCTTCCGCAGATCGTT
>JAICEJ010000229.1 GCA_025924215.1 Candidatus Binatia bacterium | reverse complement strand
GCTCGGAACCAAGGTGAGCCTGCCGGTGCTGATCGCGCCATGCGGAGGGCACAAAAAGGCTCATCCGGAAGGTGAGTTCGCCACCTATCGCGCCGCAGCCGCCCGGGGCACGATTATGGCGGTTAGCGCCAATTCAAACTCATCCTTTGAAGAGTTGGCCAAAGCTGCCTCCGGCCATCTGTGGCTGCAGCTCTATCCATTTCGTGATCGAAGCCTGACCAAAAGCTGGCTCGATCGCGCTAAAGGAGCGGGCTATGACGCAATCTGTGTCACTCTGGATTCTCAGTGGCCGCCCAAGCGGGAGCGAAATATTCGCAACAACTATCGGCGAACCCGGGGGGTTAACTATCCGGTACAATCTTTAGCGCCGGGCAGTGCGCCGCGGCCTGCCGGCGCTGAAGGAGGATCGGATCCGGCCGCCACTTGGAAAGATTTGGAATGGATCAAATCGCAAACCAACCTGCCGATTGTTGCTAAAGGCCTCATGACAGGCGAGGACGTCGAGTTGTGCGCGGAAATAGGAATCGACGGGGTGATCGTGTCTAATCACGGCGGCCGGCATCTGGACAATACTCTGGCACCGGTGGAAGTCGTCTCTGAAGCTGTTGTCGCCGCGAAGGGAAAGCTAGAGATTTTTCTCGACGGCGGCATCAGGCGAGGCGCCGATGTGGTGAAATCTCTGGCCTTAGGAGCCAAGGCGGTGTTCATTGGCCGTCCGCTATTTTGGGGTCTCGCTGTTAATGGCGAGCAGGGAGTAGTGCGAGTGTTGGATATACTTCGGGAAGAGATGGAAATTACCATGGCGAAATGCGGCCGGCCGACCATCGCGAGCATCGATTCGAGCGTGATGGTAAAGACACCGCCGCTTTAGTGTCGTGCCGGAGCGGGTAAGGTAAGGCGTAGGTGTTTCTTATTCGCTGTCATGATCTAGCTAGCGGTAAGCTTTACTCTTTGCCGCAGGCGCTTCGATCAAGTAGAGCGCCGCTCGACATTTGCAATCTCAGGAAACTTAGCGATCATTGCTTCACCGGGCATCGCTTTTGGGCGTAGCCCCAGTTCCTGAGACAGCATGATGGCATTAGCGGCGGCGTTGGCGCGGGCGTGATTATTGAAAAATGCAAACCCCTTCTTTTTCCCCGGCGCGCTTGTCGCGCTATCGATCCGTTCGGCGATCTTTTTAATTTCCTGGCGGGAATATAAATAGTCGTACCGCTCCCATGACTCCTTGGGCCTCCACCATGCCTTGGCGTTGCGGCCATGAGCGCGGAAGTAAAAAATTTCGCCAATCGTCTCGATGCCCTGGCGTATGGAGGATGAAAATTTAGGCTCGTCGATGAGGACGCTGCTGGCTCTATTGCCTTCCAACAAAACTTTGGTCTGGGCGCTTTGCTCAGTCCAAGTATTGTGCCGAAGCTCGACCACTTTCGGATAATCGTAGAATAGTTGTAGCATTCTCTCCACTCGCTCCATGTTCTCGGGCGTGCAGTGAAAGCTCGCGGGATATTGCAGCAGAAGCGCACCGAGCTTACCCGCCTCGGCGATGGGTTCAAGACCGGCGCGGAATTGATCGACATCGTCCTGCGTCGGAGGCTGCCATTTTTCATCCGACTTTTTTCGCCCAATCTTTACGGGATGCGTAAACTTCTGCCACAGCTTTACGGCAAAGGTGAAGTCGGATGAAGTCTTTTTCGCCCATGCTGTAGTAGTGGTGATCGAGGGAGGCCGGTAAAACGTCGAATTGATCTCCACTGTATTAAATATCTGCGAATAGTAATGGAGTTCATCGAAGCGTTTGGGTTTTGGCTCCGGATAAAACGCACCGAGCCAGCCCTTAGGAGGTGGTCCAGGGTATGAATAACCTGAGGTTCCGATTAGAAAAGGCTGATTCACAACTCTGACGGTCTCTTTGACGCAAGACGTCCTTTCTCTCTTTTCAATACTGACGACTCCGGATATGGATGCAATAGGGGAGCAGAAACGCAAGACGCAAGACTTTAAAGTGACCGAGTGCGTCTGACATTTTCCTGTTGTAGCTTACCAGGGAAGAGCGAACTGTTTGGCCAGAAATCACAAGACCACTGTTGATAAGCGAAGGTTCTACCCGCCCCAAGCAGCGCCGGATGTGCAAATCACATCATGCCGCGTATACCCGCGTCGGTTTGAAATTTCGCCAGCAAGGTTTCGAGCTCCGACATATCAACAGGCTTTACCAGATAGGCATTGAAGCCCGCCTGCCAGGCGCGCTCCTTATCGTGTTCCTGTCCGTAGCCTGAAATTCCGATCAGATACACGCGATTGAGTTCCGGCTCTTGCCGCACTTGTCGGGCAACTCTGTAACCGTCAAATTCCGGCAGGCCGATATCGCAGAGTATGACATCAGGCTGGAACCGTCGTGCAGCTTGAATACCTTCGCGCCCGGTGTGCGCCGCTTCCACAGTATGGCCTTGATGGGTCAGGTACAGGTTCATTGTCCTTGACGCCGCTCTATTGTCTTCGATCACCAGGATTCGGCAGGCGCTCGCGTGAACAGAGGCGGAGTTCAGCCGTCTGATTGTAGGCGCGGTTTGATCTCGCAGCGGCAGCTGGATGGTGATCTGGAATCCGTGCCCCGGCCCAGCGCTCCAAGCGCGCACCTGGCCACCGTGCAACTCGATCAAGCCCTTGACCAGCGGCAATCCCAGTCCAAGTCCACCGGGTCGCCGATCGATACCGTGATCGCCCTGAATGAATGGCTCAAAAACGTGCGCCAGGAGTTTTGGTTCCATGCCGATGCCCGTGTCACGCACCGTGAGGATAACCTGTTTGGCGGCAGCTTCCTCCTCGATTGCAACGGTTATGGTTCCGCCGGCGCCGGTGAATTTATCCGCGTTATGCAGGATATTGCTGATGGTTTGCGCCAACCTGGTCCGATCTCCCATGACCCACATTGGCCGGTCAGGTATGTCCATCTTGACGTGCAGGTCGTTGGTTTCAAGCTTGGAGCGATAATCTTGCATGGTTTGCCGGACAAGCGAGGAAAAATCACACAAAGTTTGGTTGAGTTTCATTTGACCGCGAGAGATTCGTGATACGTCAAGTAAATCATCAAGCAGCCGGGTCATATGTTCCACCTGACGGTCCACAATATCTTGGAGCTCGGCCAGTTCCGGCGAGGACGGCTCTCTCCCGCGCAGTAACTGTGCGCTAATGCTTATGACTCCAAGCGGGTTACGTAGCTCATGCCCCAGCATCGCCAAATACTCATCCTTACGTCGATCGACGTCACGCAAAGATTCCTCGGCTTCCTGCACTCTTCGGTAAGCCAAGCTGTTCTGGATCGCTGTGGCAGCAGCATCCGAGATCGCCACCAGGGTGCGTTTGTCCAGATCCGTAAAACCACCGGCGCTGTTTTTGTTATGAATCTCGAAGAAGCCGATGAGCTCGCGCTGAAAATTCAGGATCGGTATTGATAGGGCATTGCGGACTTCAAACCGAGCGTAGAACTCTTGCGCGGTTCGTGGGTCGACATTGGCCTCATTGGTCAGGTAGGGCAGTTTCTCGTTGATGATGTGCCCCGGCAAGCCTTCTGCTGGGCGCCAGCAATAATCGAATGGGACCGGTTTGCCTTTGTGTAAATACTTGTGGCAAACCATTCCCTCGGGGGTATAAAGGCCGGAAACGCCGCTCTCGCCGTCAACAATCCGGATCGCCTCGCCAACCAAAACATCGAGCAGCGTATCGACATCGAGCGTGGAGTTAAGCCGTTCGCTGATATGAAGTAGCCTGAGCACTGTCTCTTCGGCCAGTTTTCGCTGCGTGATATCCATGGTGGCGCCGAGCATACGGAACGGTTCGCCGCCGTTTCGCAATATCATCGCGTTGGTAAACAGCCATATGATCTGCCCATCCGGTCGAATCGCGCGGAACTCGAGCTCATAGGGTGCATCGTGCTCCAGAGCGCGTTGAAGGCTGTGCAAAACTAGATCACGGTCCTCGGGGTGGAGCAGCGTGGCAAAAGCTTCGATGGTGGTAACGAACTCATCCGGTCTCACGCCGTGAATCGCATAGAGAGATTCGGTCCACACCACTCGGTTGGCCAAAATGTCCCAATCCCAGACACCGACTTTGCCGGTTCGCATCGCGAGCCGCAGGCGCGCCTCGCTTTCACGCAGAGATTCCTCAACTCGTTTACGTTCGGTAATGTCGACGCAGGAGCCAACATAACCGATGAACTCGCCATTGTCGGCCACTCGCGGCGCACCACGATTCAAGACCCAGCGGTACTCACCGTCGGAGCGTCGCAGCCGGTATTCCATTTCGAGGCGCTCGCGGCGATGAAAGGATGTCCGATACGTTTCAAGACACCGCTGGCGATCTTCAGGGTAAATGCTCTCCATCCAGCCGGCGCCCAGCTCTTGTTCAAGTGTGCGACCAGTGAAATGGAGCCAGGGCTTATTGACATATGTGCATTGTTGATCGACATCGGATAACCAGAGTAGCACGGGCGCTGTATCGGCCATGCTGCGAAAACGCTCCTCGCTGTCCCGTAGCGCTGAATCTTTAGCCCGCAGCCGGTCCGCAGCCGAGGAGAACGCAGCCCGAACATCGTCGACCTCCGCAACTTCGGTGGCTCCATGAGCATTCACGCGCTCGCCGGTGGCCAAAGCCTGAGCGGAGTGCGCCAGCTCAGAAATAGGCCGAGCGATCCGTCTGCCGAAGACGCCAGCAAGCGTGATCGCTAAGATCGCAGTTGCCGCGACTCCGGCAACCATCAGCAGCACCGATTGACGCAGTGCGGCTTCAACGCCTTCCTTGGGAACGCCTGAAGCCAAGGTCCACCCTGCGAGCTTAGAGCGGCTATGCGCCGTATAGAACCATTGTCCCTCTAATCCTTGAGTTATCGATGAGCCTTCAGGCGCCTTGCGCGCTTCGACCCTCAGCCCCTCTGCGGGAAGTTGACCGACCCATCGTTCAGAATTCAGTGTGCGAGCGATGATGATGCCGTTTTGGTCCAGTAAAGTCAGTGTCGCATCGGTGGCAACTGGGTAGTTAGACAAAAAATGTAACCAGCTCGACGGATCAATGACGGCCATCAGTGTATAAGGGCGCCCGCTGCCTGTTTTGGCTGGAACTACAATTGTTGTCATGTAGTTTCCACCTACGCGTACCTGCGAAATAGGCGCTACAAATGGACGCCCTGATTTTACCACTGACGCGAGTGTGCTTTTGTCTATCAATGTTTCCGGCAGCGGCTTGCCGAAGGGATATCGAAGATTGATCACCTGCCTACCCGAGACCGGATCACTCAAGATAATATTTGCCCAAGTACTCTGCGTCGAGCGAGCGCGCATGATTTGTTCGTGGAAGCTAAGTAGATCATTGGATTGGAGATGTGGTGATTCGGCCAGCATCTGGAGCGAACGAATGTTGCCATCGATCTCTCGATCCAGCGCGATGGTCATTCCTCGCACGCGGTCGACAAAGCGCTGCTCGAGAGCTTGACGTTGTTCACGCCAAAAGACCGCGGTCATCGCGGCGGAAAAAGCCAGGATTGGAAGGAGGGTGCCAAGTACAAGAAAGAGTAGGTGCGAACGAATCTTCATAAAGTCCGGCGCTTGCTGATCATTCGCTTAGGTGCCGCTCGCAATCTGTAACATTATCCACGGCTGCACGAACAGCGGCAGCGTTGGCTCGCATAAAGTGGGACGGAAGCGTGACTGGGGATGTTTGAACTATCTTGGGCTGCTCGTTCTTGGTCTCGGTGATAACCTGCCGTGCCATAGTTAGCTCTACTGTTTTCGGGCTGTTTGAAAGGAAGCTGAATCAGCCCCGCGACGTCGTATTTTAAATCCAGTTTCGAGAAGTTGTAAATAACCTGGCGCGCATTCCTAGCTGGCAATTTCTTCGAAAATACCTCATCCTTTTTCTACTAAAATGAGACGAAAAAGGGTCGACGTTAGAGAGAGCCTCCGATCGTCATTTAAGGACGGGATCTTTGCCGCCTTCATGGCCGGGATCACCGAACATTACGCAACCCCTCTGGCGCTTTTCTTAGGCGCCACGGTTCTACAGGTGGGTTTGATCAGCGCGCTCCCCCATCTGCTCGCATCCGTCTCGCAGTTCCTTGCAGTCCGCGTAATTCATTGGATTGGCGGCAGGCTTAAATTGCTGGTGCGTTTAGTCTTATGTCAAGCTTCGTTGATTCTTTGCATCGCCATTCTGCCCTGGCTCGACACCGCGCAACGTGTGGAGTCATTGACCGCTCTACTGATTCTGATCGCAGTATGCGGCGGCTTGGCCGGACCGGCGTGGGGTAGCTTAATCACCGATTACATTCCCTCGAGTAAAAGAGGCCGATACTTTGGCTGGCGCAATCGGACGGTTGGCGCAGTGACCTTAGCCAGCATCATCATATCGGGCCTGGTCCTATATTCGTTCGGTGAAATATCTTACAGCGCCGGGTTTTGCCTCTTATTCGGTTCAGCAGCACTGGCCCGCTTCGCGTCAGGTTATTTCATCAGCCGCATGGATGAGCCGCCGCATAGAAGCGATCCCGCAAGCGATTTTACATTCTTGATGTTCATCGCTCGATTCAGGCAAAGCAACTTTTTGAGATTCGTGGTCTTCAGCGCCTGCTTGACGTTTGCGACTTACTTATCGGCACCGTTTTTCGCCGTCTTCATGCTGCGCGACCTGCAATTTAGTTACTTGACCTATATGGGTCTCCAGGTCTGTTCCTCATTTGCTTCGCTCGTGGCGCTGCCGCTCTGGGGAAGACATGCGGACCTCGTCGGCAACGTCCGAGTGCTGCGGCTGAGTTCTTTCCTCGCCGCACTCATTCCCGCCTTTTGGCTCATTTCCCACGACCCTGCGTATTTGATGCTGGTTCAAATCTGGGGCGGGTTTGCCTGGAGCGGGGTTACACTAAGCGCCGCCAACTTTATCTACGACGCCGTGACGCCACAAAAACGCGTCCGTTGCATTGCGTACTTCAACGTTATCAATGGCGCCGCGCTTTTTCTTGGCTCCGCTCTCGGCGGTTTTCTCGGCTCCCAGCTGCCGCCACTGCTAGGTTACGGCTTGCTCAGCCTATTTGCTGTTTCGTGCTTCTGCAGGCTAGGTTTTTATCTGCTGCTCGCGCGTTCCTTTCGCGAGGTTAGACCGGCGCAGAAGGCATCCACCAGGGAACTTCTCTTCAGTGTCGTCGGCATCCGTCCCTTGATTGGCCGATCGCAGGAATAGCATCGTTAAACGGCAAGCCCTATGCTTAAGCGTGTGCTGAAGGCTGGTTAATCTCTACGGTTTGATGTCTTGAAGGAACCACTCCGAGGGGATTTCATGACCTAAGCCTTGCTCCTTTGCCGCCTTATATGCGCAGTAGCCCATGGCGGCAAATTGAACCCCGGTGCCGACGTTATTTAAAAAGAATGTGATCTGCTGGTCGTTGTTTCTGCCAATGACTTTCCCTGCGACGATGTCGCAAATTTCCGGGTAGCGGGACCAATCGCGCGGCTTTTCACGGCGCACACCTGGCATATCCTCGACGATGCCGGGCGGTTGGTAATGATAAATGCCGCCGAATTGTGTATGGATGGCCACCACGTCGCATTTTTCCAAAGCGCCAATGTCTGTCTCGAATTCACGAATTGAGTTGTAGTGCATGC
>JAICEJ010000228.1 GCA_025924215.1 Candidatus Binatia bacterium | reverse complement strand
GGCAGCACCACGAGCTTGGAATTCGGGATTCCATTGGCCAAGATTTCCGACGACATTCGGTGATTCATCTCGCTGGTCATGTTCTGGTCTCCGTCACCGACTAGGATCAGCGTCGGCTGTTTGATGTCCTTTAGTCGTTGGCTCGTATCGTGGCTTTGACGCGCAAGCAAGTGACGCAAATAGAATTCCACCGGGCAGAGATTGTGCATTCTTACTTTTAAATAGTTTTCGATCTTTTCGGGATGAGATTTGACATACTCCTCGGTCCAACCGACCAAAATGCTATGATCCCGTTCGTACTTCTCATAGCCCCATTCGATCATCTCTTTGCAGATCTTTAGCGGCAAGCCTTTGGTTTGCGGATAATGAGCGCCCGTGGAAGCCAATACCAGTTTATGAACCTTATTAGGATGATCAAGGGCGAGCAACTGCGCCACCCTACCGCCCATCGAATGGCCCACAACGATTGCGTTTTCGACCTTAAGATGATCCATCAAAGCCACGACGTCCTCGGCGAACATCGTCGTGGTGTAATCGATGGAGGGTTTGCTCGACTGACCGGTGCCGCGATAGTCGTGAATGATCACGCGATGGTCGCGGGAAAACTCCTCGATTTGATTAATCTTCCAAACCTCGCCGTCGCACGCGGTTTCGCTCAGAAATACCATCGGGCGGCCCTTGCCGTGCTCTTCGTAGTAAATTTCGACGTCGTTCACTTTGACGGTTGGCATCGCTCCTCCTCGTAGCCGCTCGCTTTCCACCTGACTCGATGCATATTCAAAGAAAGTTTGCTTGGCAAGAACCGGCGCAAAATTCCTTGACTGGAGACTCGCCATGGCGATATTGCAAAAACCTGCCGGCTATTTCTCGGCAACTCGGAGGCTCAATGAAAGAAATCTCGTTTTCGTTCTCAATTCTGCGCATTTGTTTGTTTCTCTTATCGGCTGCACCGGGTTTGGTTCTTGCGCAGCAATCGGCCAAACTCGCCTTCCCTTACGGTCCGCTCGGGCTCAACAGCGTCCCCTGGATAGTCGCTAAAGAAATCCGCATCTTCGAGAAGAACGGCCTGGATCTCGATATGGTGTACGTCGGCGCCTCGGCGGTGATTGTGCAGTCGATGCTTTCCGGCTCGTCCAATGTCGCAGGTTTTGGCGGTCCAGCCGTCATCACCAACGTCCTGCGCGGCGGTGATATCATCCAAGTCGCCGCGATGGCGCCTTACTTTACCCAGTCTTTGTTCGTTCGTCCCGATATTCGCGATCTGCGCAGCCTCGAGGACAAAAAAATCGGCATAACGCGGTTCGGCTCCGTCACCGATTTCGCGCTTAGATCCATCATCGAGAGGCACAACATCAAGGGTGTGAACGTTCTTCAGATGGGCGGCTTCCCGGAAGCCGTCGCCGGACTGTCACGCGGAGCAATCGATGGCGCAGTTTTTTCACCGCCGCACAATTTTCGCATGCTCAAAGAAGGCTTTCGTGAGCTGGTCTCGCAGAAGGACTTACGCGCGTTCGGGAGCGGATTTCTCACCCAAGGGATTGTCGCGCGGAGATCATTTGCCGCGACTCACCGCGAGATTATCGTCCGACTGATCAAATCCACGGTCGAGGGCACTAAATACGCCGTGACTAATGAAGATTCGACGAAGCGAATCATTGGAAAATATCTGGGCATTAGCGACGGCGACCTCTTACGCCGGAGTTATCTTTATGTTGTTGACACTTTCGTTCGTGAGCCTTTCGTCCCTGAAAGCGTGATGCAGGCAATGGTACAGCGCATGGTCGAGGTCAATATGATCGACGTGAAATCCGCCCAAGCAACGCCGACCACCGCTTACTACGACAACTCCTACGTCGCTGAACTGAAGCAGACCGGTTTCCTCGACAATATTTGGAAGTAAATGATGTCATTCGCTTGACGGCCAATCGCTATTTCACGTAGTTTGCGTTTAGTTGGTCAATGATGGTTTCCACAATACTTGGAGTAATCCGATGCCGGGCTGGATAAGAGCAGTTTTTTGCATTACCGTCGTTCTCCTCACTCTCGTGGCCGCGAGTGCGCGCGCTCAAGACAAAATCCGCGTCGGCCTTAGCTCCATCAGCGCAACCTCCGGCAGCATATGGGTCGCCGAAGAAAAAGGGCTCTTCAAAAAGCACGGCATCGATGCAGAGGTCATTATTATAGGCGGCGGCGCAGCGCGCGTCGTCAGTTCTCTGATCGCGGGCGAGATTCAGTTCTCCGTGGGCGGGGGCGACGCGGTTATCCGAGCCGCCCTCAGAGGCGCCGATGGCGTGCTCGTGGCTTCGCCAATGAAGACGGGCTTGCAGCGACTGATGGTTCGACCGGAGATTAAAACGCCGGCGGATCTTAAAGGCAAAACTATCGCGGTCACCCGCTTTGGCTCGGCATCACATTGGGTCCTGCAACTGTTTCTGCGTAAATGGGGCATGCGCCCCGATGACATCAAGATGCTCCAACTCGGCTCGTCGCCGGCGATGTTCGCAAGCTTGGAAAAGGGCGCCGTAGACGGCGGAGCATTTACGATCCCGACGTTCTTTCTTGCTGAAGAACGAGGCTACCGGATCCTGGCCGACCCCGTCGACATGGAGATCTATTATCTGCAAAACTCCATCGATAGCACACGAGGCTACATTAAGCGCAACCGCGATCAGTCGCTGCGCGTTATCAAGGCCCTGTGCGAGGGTCTCGCCTATTTTCGAAAAAACAAAAAGGAAAGCATGGAGATCATGCAAAAAAAGCTGCGTATCCAATCCGCCCAGGAAAGAGACGTCAAATACCTCGAGCTTTCCTATAATCTTTTAGCCGATAAATTTTATAACCGAGTCCCCTACGCCACACCCAAAGCCGTCGAGACCACCCTCGATTTCATTGCTGGCGAGGAGCCCAAAGCCAAAGGCGCCGATCCCAAACAGTTTCTCGATGAAAGCCTGGTGCGCGAAGTCGAGGCTAGTGGCTTTATCAAAAAACTTTACGACACCGAGTATCGGTAACATTGATATGAACTTGGACACTTCGTTCAGCACGCAATCGGTTTATCCGATCTATTCAACGACTTGAACAACTCGAACGACTTGAACGCTTTGAATAAAGGAGTTCGAATGCCCGACTACAAAGAAATTCTTTATACCAAGCAGCGCGGCGGCGTCCTCATCACATTGAATCGTCCCGAAGCGCTCAATGCCATCACCCGGCCGATGTTGAAAGAACTGCATGACGCCCTGGATGAAGCCGAAGCCGATCCCGACATCCGCGCCATCGTCATCACTGGCGCCGGACGGGCGTTCAGTTCGGGATTCGATCAAACTACCACTACAGGCCGACGCCGCGACATTCAGTGGCCCTACGGCATTCAGACCGGCATGAGCGCCGCGGATCTGATGAACTACTGGAGCGCCGATGACGTCAAGCTCATTCGCATATTCGAGATGACCAAACCGGTGATCGGCGCGGTCAGAGGTTGGGCCATGGGGGGAGGCTGCTGGCTAGCGCTCTATACCCATATCACCATCGCTGCGGAGGACGCGGTTTTCGCCCAGCCGGAAGTGCGCCACGGCTCCAACACGACTTTTATGTGGACGCTTTTGGCCGGTTTCAAAAACGCCTTGCGCTATGGATTAGTCGGCGATCATATCGATGCTCAAGAAGCGCTGCGCATTGGCCTGGTCAACAAAGTCGTGCCGGTCGATCAACTGCTGGAAGAAAGCTTCAACATTGTCGAGCGCATCGCCCATGTGCCTCCGGAAACAGTAAAGATTAATCTGCAAATTTCCACGATGGGGCTGCAGATGATGGGACTGCGCGACGCGCTGCGCATGGATGAGACTCTCTCCATTCCAGCGCACATGATGCTCAACGAGGAGTTTCGCCGTCCCCTCGACGAAGCTCGCGCCAGCCAAGGGACAAAGGCCTACCTGCAATTGCGCGATGGGCCGTTCCAGCCGGAACCGTTCGGCCCTAGATCGAAAAAAAAGACGGAGTAATGGAGTTTTGGGGCAAAGGAGGATCGGGTTTTTCGGGCCATCGCTCGAGTCGTTCACTACTCCATAACTCCACTTTTAAAATCTAACTATGACTGATTCGACAAATAGCAGCCCCGCCGTCATGTGGCGTGATCTCGCGCCGCTCATGAATCCGCGCTCCGTTGCGATTATCGGCGCATCGCAGCGTAGCGCATCGGCACTTAATCGCGAACCGAGAGGCAACCGGGTTATCCGCAATCTGAAAAGCTTCGGTTACCCCGGGCAAATAGTGGCGGTCAATCCCAAGTACAGCGAGGTTATGGATTACCCGTGCTATCCCGAGATCAGCGCGATCCCGGTAGCTGTTGATTGCGTCGTGTTGGCTGTTCCCAATCGCCAGGTTCCCGACCTTTTGGAATCGGCGGCAGCTTCCGGAGTTCGCGCGGCGGTTGTCTTCTCCGCCGGCTTTGCCGAGATCGGGGCAGAGGGAAAGCAACGTCAGGCAAGACTCGAAGCGCTCTCGCGCGACCGTGGCTTTTTGATCTGCGGTCCGAACTGCTACGGCGTTTTGAATGTGTTCGGGAAAGCGCCGCTCTTCGCCTCGACCATTCCGCAAGGATTTCTCGCCGGGCCGGTTGCCCTGGTTTCACAAAGCGGCGGTCTAAGCACGACCATCGCCAACGCGTTGATGTTGAATCGTCATGTCGGTCTAAGCCATATCGTCTCGTGCGGCAATCAGGCAGGCGCCACGGTCGAGGAATATTTTAACTACCTCGTCGAAGACGAAAACACCCGCGTAATTGCCGGCTTCGTCGAGGGCTTCAAGCAACCCCATCAATTACTGGCTGTGGCTCGCAAAGCCTCCGAACGGAACAAGCCTTTGATTATTCTGAAGGGGGGCAGGTCGGAAGTCTCACAACGGGCGGCGGCAACCCATTCGGGATCCCTTGCCGGAGCGGCGGAAGTCATTGATGCGGCGTTTCGTCAATCCGGCGTCGTCTCGGTTCGCAGCATAAATGAATTGATAGATGCCATCAGCGTTTTTTCCTGCGACGGGTTCGTTAAACACTACCGGGGTGGCAGGCGCATAGGCGTGCTCAGCGGCTCTGGCGGTGAATGCACATTGGTGTCCGATGCAGCCGCGAGCGTCGGCCTCGAAGTTCCGGAACTAACGGAAGCGACGAAGTCGCATCTGCAAGAAGCTGTTGCCGATTTCGGCAATATGAACAACCCTCTCGATGGCACCGGCGCCATGTACGACGATGAAAAAATATTTCCCCGGCTGCTCCAGGCACTGATCGAGGATGCCAACATCGATGTCGTCACCGTCAACCTCGAAGCCAATGATCCACGGCCGAAAGAATTAAAGAGCGGCAATCGATTCGCTCAGGCCATCGAGACAGCCGCAGCCTCGAGCAAAAAACCCATCGCATGTTTTAGTTCGGTTGTCGGTGGGCCGGTTGATCCCGAGATTCTTCTGCCGCTTCGTAAAGCCGGCGTGCCTCTCATGGAAGGCGCGGAATGCGCAACAAGCACCATCCGCAATTTAGCCGAATTTTATGAATTCCAAGAAAGCCGGCGATCGGATGCGGCCGGAGACCTGCGGGCTCGTGGTCGAAAACTCGCTTCCGGAATGCTGCCGGCTCAAGCCGCTTTCCAACTGCTCGAGGAATTCGGCATTTCAGCGACTCCGATGGCGCTGGCTCACAGCGCAGACGAGGCAGCCGCGGTCGTCGAGCGCATCGGCTTCCCGGTCGCGCTCAAGATCGAATCCGCGCAGATCACGCATAAGAGCGACGTGGGCGGAGTGGCGCTGAATCTCTCCGACACAGCTGCAGTACGGGGTGCCTACAATCAAATGATCGCCGATGTCAGCCGCCGGGCGCCTCATGCAAAGCTCGACGGTGTTGTCGTGCAGGGGATGGCGTGCGAAGGCGTCGAGATGATCCTCGGCGTCAAGCGCGATCCACTTTTCGGCCCGGTAGTGCTCTGCGGGTTTGGCGGTATTCTCGTCGAACTTCTTAAAGATGTCAGCATCGGCATCCCGCCGCTATCGCGGCAACAGGCGCATGATATGCTCAAGCGCCTGCGTGGTTTTCCGATTCTTGCCGGCGCGCGCGGCAAGCCGGCTGCGGATATCGAGGCGCTGTGTGAGGCAATCGCGGGCCTGTCCAGATTGGCCTGGACCTTCGGTGACCAGCTCGCCGGCCTGGATATCAATCCGGTGATTGTGCTGCCAAAGGGCGAAGGCGTGGTTGCCGTCGATGCGCTGGTGGAGATTCAGTGATGATAACCGTTCGCAGAAATGCTGCGATGCCACCGCTGAGTCTTGATCCCCACGCAGTGAATTATATCGCTTGGGATTCCACTCGCGCGGTTTGACCGATGATTCTGTACATTTACCGGAACCTTGATCCGGCAAAACGCACGCGGAGGAAATATGAAAAATCTTTTTTCAATATTTTTAATCCTGGCTAGTGCGGTTCTGGCCGATCCGTCAAAGTCGCACGCTCAGTCAAAGCCTCTCAAAGAGGTTCGCGTGCCCTATGCTCTCGGCGGGTCCACCGGATTCTTCTGGGTGGCGCAGCGCTCCGGCTCCTTTGAAAAATACGGCCTGAAGGTTTTGCCCATTTTCATGCGCGGCGGCCGCGAGGCGGTGCAGGCGCTGATCTCTCGCGATGTCACGATGCTCCAGCAAGGGAGTTCCGGAGTGATTCTTGCCTGGGCGCAAGGCGCCAAAGACCTCGCCGTTATAGGCGCCACCGGCAACAAACTGGACTACATTTTGGTGAGCACCCCGGCCATTAAAAAGCCCACCGATCTTAAAGGAAAGAAAATTGCCATCAGCCAGTTGGGCGCGAGCACCGATTTCATCGCTCGTCACGCGGTGCGCCAGCTCGGGTTGAATGAGAAGGACGTCACGCTCCTCAGCATCGGCGCCCAAGGGGAAAGGTGGGCGGCGTTAGCCGGGGGCCACGTTGACGCTTCGGTCTTTCAACCGCCGATCACCTTGCGCGCGCGCAAGGCAGGTTTGCCGATCTGGGTAGACTTTTCCAAGAGTGACTACGAATTCGTTGTCGCCGGTCCGGTCACCACGCGGTCGTTCATCAAAACGGATCGCGAGACGGTGATGAATTTCATGCGAGGTCTGGCGGATGGTATGGAGTTCTACCGCGACGAGAAAAACAAGGACGCTGTCATCAAATACCTCGGTGAATTTTACAAATCGACCAACACCGAAGAACTGGAAGAGACCCGGCAGGTCTATCGGCAAGTCACCCCTGGTCTGCCGATCGTTACCTTGAAATCGATGGAAAACATGATCGCCAGCGATCGCATGTTATCGACCATGAACATCAATGGCGGCGATGTGATGGATCTGTCTTTCTTGAGACAGCTGGAAGAGGAACGGAAGATAAAAAGATAGTTCCAAACGCTTCAACAGTTCCAATGGTTCGAAATGTATTTTGAACAGGAATTAATTCTTAACGATTGGAACATTTGGAACGGCTGAAACAACTGGAACCAAGGAGTTTTGATGTCCGACTATAAAGAAATACTTTACGAGAAACGCCGCGGCGGCGCTCTGATCACGCTCAACCGGCCGGAGGCGATGAACGCGATCAGCCGCAGCATGATCAAGGAAATCCATCAAGCGCTCGACG
>JAICEJ010000227.1 GCA_025924215.1 Candidatus Binatia bacterium | reverse complement strand
GCGCGCGTCCCTGATCGGCGCGATTCTGGCGAACCTGCTGCTGGCGCTGGGCATCGCCTTTCTCCTCGGCGGAATGCGTTACCACAATCAGGAATACAACGCCGGCGCAACTCGACTGTACAGCTCGATGATGCTCATCGCAGTCATCAGCCTGATTGTGCCGAGCGCATTCAACCGTTTTTTTTCGCCGGATGAGACAATCCGGCAAGAGGAACTGCTGAACATGGGCATGGTGATCGTGCTTCTGCTCGCTTACGCGCTCTACCTCGTGTTCATGCTCAAGACCCATGCGGAGTTTTTCGCCGGCGCCAGCGCCGAGGGAGAACACCACGACAGCGGCGAACATTGGGGACTGCCACGGGCAGTTGGCAGCCTCGTTGTCGCATCGGTGTTGGCGGCATGGATGAGCGAGATTCTGGTCGGGGCAGCCGAAGGTACCGGCAAGGCTCTGGGCATGTCCCAGACGTTTATCGGTATCGTTTTTCTCGCCATTGTTGGGGGCGCCGCCGAGAGCGGCTCGGCCATTGCCACGGCAAGAAGGAACAAGATGGATCTCTCGATGGGCATCGCGCTCGGGAGCTGCATACAGATCGCGCTGTTCGTCGCGCCGATGCTGGTGCTCTTGAGTTATGTCGTTGCGCCCCATCCTCTCGAGCTTTCGTTCGGCCGCGCGGAAATGGGTTCATTGTTCCTGGCGGTTTTGATCGGCGCGATCGTTTCTGGCGATGGGCGCGCGAATTGGTACAAAGGGGTGCAACTCATCACGGTTTACACCATCATCGCTTTCCTGTTTTACTTTTTACCCGAGGCCCCCCCTCGGTGAATAAAGCGATGACCGATCGCATGCAGAGTAGGGGCGCACTTGTGAACGCGTACTTCGGCCAACGCTACGCGATTCTTTTTTATACGCTCCTTTTCACGCTGGTAGTTTCGCCTCTGGTCACTTCTCTGGAGTGGAGCGGCATCCTCATCGATGTATTCCTCGCCGCCAATCTGCTGGCGGCGGCAGTGCCTGCCCATGCGGGATTGCAGCGCCGAGTTTTCGTCGTCGCAATCCTCATTGCATGGCTTGCACGTTCGGCGATGGTCTGGTTCGAGCATCCCTTTGTCGCGGCGGTGATTCTCGGGTCTTGGGCGCTGATCGGGTTTTGCGCGGCCGCGACTGCCTTGCGTTTTGCCATGCGCGCGAGAAACGTCGGCTCGGAACATCTGTATGCCGCGCTCAGCGCCTATCTGTTAGTGGGCATATTTTTCGGTCTTTCTTACTGGGTGATCGAGCAAATCGTTCCGGGCACATTCAACACAGGCGCCGGGTTCTCGCGGATGAGCGCGATCTATTTCAGCTTCGTGACACTGGCAACGCTCGGCTACGGTGATATTGTCCCGCGCACAGACGTGGCGCGCGGCCTTGCTATCCTCGAAGGAGTCGGAGGCCAACTCTTTTTGGCCGTACTGGTCGCGCGTCTGGTGAGCCTGTATGCGAGGGGAGCAGAGGATTGAGTTCAGAGGGCAACGAACGGCGACATATCGTTCTTTCTCCTCACCGCGATTGATTCTGACGATGACTATTTTGACCGCCATGAAGCAAAACGTAAAACGCGCGGTGAAGCGCATGACGAAGGAGATAATGCGGTGAACCAGAAAGATGCGGATGCGCTGGTGTTTTTCGGTGCAACGGGGGATCTCGCCTATAAAAAAATATTTCCCGCCCTCCAGGCGCTGGCCAAGCGCGGCAATCTCAGCGTCCCCGTCATCGGTGTCGCCAAAGCTGGATGGACGCTGGATCAACTGAAGTCGCGCGCCCGCGACAGCGTCGAGAATTATGGCGGGCTTGATCCGGCTGCTTTTGCCCAACTAAGCGGTTGCTTGCACTACATTGATGGCGACTATGCCGATCCGGCAACCTTTCAACTGCTCCGGCGGGAACTTGCCGACGCAAAGCATCCGTTGCACTATCTTGCCATCCCACCGACCCTTTTCGAGATCGTCATTCACCAACTCGGCGAGTCGGGTTGTGCTAAGGGCGCGCGCGTCGTCATCGAGAAGCCTTTCGGACACGACTACGGCACGGCTCAAATGCTGAACTCCGTGGTACACAGTAGTTTCGATGAAGAAAACGTGTTTCGCATCGACCATTACCTGGGCAAAAACACGGTTCAAAACTTGCTCTTCTTCCGCTTTGCAAATGCGTTTCTTGAGCCGTTGTGGAATCGGCAGTTCGTTGAAAGCGTGCAGATCACGATGGCGGAAAATTTCGGCGTCGAGGGTCGTGGCAAGTTTTACGATCAAACGGGCGCCGTGCGCGATGTCGTGCAGAACCATCTGCTGCAAGTTCTTTCCAACATCGCCATGGAACCTCCCCCGGGCCTCGATGCCGAGATGTTGCGGGATGAGAAGGCAAAAGTGCTCAAAGGCATTCGTCCGCTTCAGCCGCGCGATGTTATACGCGGTCAGTTTCGCAGCTACCGTAATGAGCCGGGCGTCAGCGCAAATTCGCAGGTGGAGACCTTTGTGGCGCTCAGACTCGAGATCAACTCGTGGCGGTGGAAGGGAGTGCCGTTTTATATCCGGGCGGGCAAGTGCCTCCCGGTTACGGCAACAGAAGTACTGGTCAAGTTGCGCCAACCGCCGGCGGTTTTCTCGGAGATTGCGCCGCCGCCCAACTACTTCCGTTTCCGTGTAACACCCAATCTGATGATTGCGGTCGGCGCTTTGGTAAAGAAAGCGGGCGCGCAGGTCGAAGCGCAACCGGTCGAACTCGTGATTAGCGAGGAATCCGACCCTGCCGAGATGGGAGCTTACGAGGAGCTTTTATTTGACGCGATGCGGGGAAATTCGGCCCGTTTTGCACGGCAGGATTACGTCGAAGAGGCATGGCGAATTGTCGATCCAGTTCTGGGCGATGTTGTTCCTGTTTACGAGTACGAACCCGGCACATGGGGGCCATCAGAGGTAAGTGAGTCGATCCGACCCGACGGCGGTTGGTTTAACCCGTCCAGGCAATGACCTGATAGGATTTACCGGCTGAAAAGAGCCAGCACATCCTGACGTAGGCATAACCCTCAATCAGGTCGGATCATATTCATAGATGAATGGGTGCAGATCAGTGTCTAGAAGTAACGCCGATCACGCTCCGAACCCAGCTCTCGAACATGCTTGGCGAAAAACGCGCAGGCGTTTCGGTAAAAAAGAAGGGCAAGTGCCGGCCGGTCGGTAAGCAACTGCGCCAGCTTGTCGAAAGGTATCCGCACAAGCTGCGTGCGCTCGCGGGCCGTAGCGGTGGCGAACCGTTTGTCCGGCTGGAAAAAAGCGAGTTCGCCCAGCGTCTGGCCGGTTCCCATCGTGACAACCGGCGTTTGTTTTCCTTTGACGACAATGTCGATGGTGCCCATCTCAATGATGAAAACGGCGTCGGAAAGTTGATCAATGTCGTAAGCAAGTTGACCCGCCAGGAGAACCGTTTGCTCAGTGATTCCCAGTAGAGCCGTGAGATCCTTGGCGTCTATCCCGCGAAACAAATACGTACCCTTAATCAGATCGGCCTTATCCATCGACCATTGTCCCCCAATTCTGCTTCAGTCCCTTGTTTGCCAAACTCCAATCGCATTCGCGAGATCCATTTAGCTCTTGGTTTGAATTGGCTCAACAAGAAGTGTCAATTCTGCTGAACTATATAACAAGCGGTGTGGCGGTCTCAACTTGTTCTTCCTGAAGAACCATATGCCAGCAGTGGTCGGCATTCTATTGGACCAAGGTCCAATAGACGCGGTTTTAAGCTTTAGCTTTAAATAGAAAGCGCGTTTTTAAACCTGGGTCCGATGCGCTGGGGGGCCGGCCGGTGGCCCGCGTAGTTCGCGAATCCGACGACGACTTGTGCAGTCACTGTACGAATAGGGGCGCAAGCAATGAACACCGCGATTGTTGATGTCACTGAGCAAAGACGCTTGAACGAGGCGCGTGAGAGGGGAATCCAGTGGAAGAAATGGGGACCTTACTTGAGCGAGCGGCAATGGGGCACGGTACGCGAGGACTACAGCGAAAACGGCGATGCCTGGAATTACTTCACCCACGACCATGCGCGCTCACGCGCCTACCGGTGGGGCGAGGATGGTCTGGCAGGAATCTCTGACGACAAGCAACGGCTGTGCTTTGCGCTGGCGCTGTGGAATGGCCACGACCCGATCCTGAAAGAGCGCTTGTTCGGGCTCACCAACAGCGAAGCGAACCACGGCGAGGATGTCAAGGAGTACTACTTCTACCTCGACAGTACGCCGACGCACTCCTATATGAAGTATCTCTACAAGTACCCGCAGCGTGAATATCCCTACCGGGATCTGGTCGAGACTAACCGGAGACGCTCGCGGGAGGAGTTCGAGTACGAGCTGCTTGATACCGGTATATTCAACGAGGACCGCTACTTTGACGTGTTCGTCGAATACGCCAAGGAGAACCCCGAAGACATCCTCGTACGCATCACAGTGCACAACCGCGGGCCGGAAGCGGCCCGGCTGCGGGTGTTGCCGACACTCTGGTTCCGTAATACCTGGACCTGGGCGTGGAGCGATGATGACTATCGCAAGCCTGAGTTGCGCGAAGCCAGACCTGGTGCCATTCGGGCCACTCACCATGAGATTGGCGACTATTGGCTGTATTGCGATCGATTCCCGGAGTTGCTCTTCACCGAAAACGAAAGCAATGCACAGCTTCTGTGGGGCGAGCCCAATGCTTCTCCCTATGTCAAGGATGCGTTCCACCGCTACATCATTTCGGGACGCAGCGAAGTGGTGAATCCTGCCAAGACCGGTACCAAGGCCGCGGCTCACTATGTTCTCGATGTGCCTGGTGGCGGCAGTCAGACGGTCCGGCTGCGTCTGGCGGCCGCAGAGCTAAAAGATGCCTTTGACAACTTCGAGAAAATATTCGAAAGCCGGATTGCCGATGCTGACGAATTCTACGAACGGATTTCGCCCAATTCGCTGAACGAAGACGAGCGCCGGGTGCACCGCCAGGCGCTGGCGGGAATGCTCTGGTCCAAGCAGTACTACTACTTCGACCTGGAGCACTGGTTGCGCGAGCACAAGAGCCATCCGCTGCTCGAGTACGCGCGACGCGACGTGCGCAACACTGAATGGTTCCACATGCTCAATGCCGACGTGATCTCCATGCCGGACAAGTGGGAGTACCCTTGGTATGCGGCTTGGGACCTGGCCTTCCATACGGTCGCGCTGTCGCTGGTGGATTTTGATTTTGCCAAGGAGCAGCTACTGCTGATGCTGCGCAGCCTGTACTTTCACCCGAGCGGGCAAATCCCGGCCTACGAGTGGAACTTCAGCGACGTCAATCCGCCGGTGCACGCCTGGGCAACGCTCTGGCTGTACAAGTACGAGAAGCAGCTGGGCCGGGCCGACCCGCGCTTCCTGGAACGTTCGTTTCAAGGATTGACGCTGAACTTTAACTGGTGGGTCAACCGCAAGGACCCGTCGGGGCGCAACGTCTTCGCCGGCGGCTTTCTGGGACTGGACAACATTGGCGTCTTCGACCGCAGCGCGCAGCTGCCGACAGGCGGTTCGCTGGAGCAGGCGGACGGGACGGCATGGATGGCGTTTTATTGCCAGTGCATGGTGGAGATGGCCCTGGAACTTTGCGAATACGACCCGATGTACGAGGAGATCACCTTCAAGTTCATCCAGCATTTCATGTGGATCGCGTACGCGATGGACCGCATCGGCGAGCATCACGACGAGATGTGGGATGAGCAGGACGGCTTTTTCTACGATCTGCTGCGGCTCCCCGACGGGCAGGCGATGCGTTTGAAGGTCAGGTCGCTGGTCGGGCTGTTGCCGCTGTGCGCGTCCACGGTGTTCGAGCCGGATTTTGCCACGCGATATCCGAAGCTGATGGAGATGATCGCCCTGTTTCGCAAACGCCACCCGGAGTTGGTTTCCCATATCGCCCCGACCGACGCCGGTTTCATCGGCTATAAAGATCGGCGGCTGTTATCGATCCTCAACAAGAAAAAGCTCGAGCGGGTGCTCGCCTACATGCTCGACGAGAATGAGTTTCTGGGACCCTATGGGATTCGCTCTCTATCGCGCTATCACTTGGATCATCCATTCGTGTTTCATGTTGCTGGTCACGAATACAAAGTCCAGTACCTGCCGGCCGAATCGAATACTGGCATGTTCGGCGGCAACTCGAACTGGCGCGGTCCGGTGTGGATGCCGGTCAATGGGCTGATTTTGCGGGCGCTGCTGAACCTGTATCAATTTTACGGCGACGAATTCAAAGTTCAGTGTCCGAGCGGCTCGGGCCGCTACATGACATTGTTCCAAGTAGCGCAGGAAATCTCCCGCCGACTAGCGGGCACGTTTCTACGCGATGCCAATGGCCATCGTCCGGTTTACGGCGGCATAGCCAAGTTCCAAAACGATCCGCATTGGCGCGATCTGGTTCTTTTCTATGAATACTTCCACGGCGACAACGGTGCGGGGCTCGGAGCGAGCCATCAAACCGGATGGACCGGTCTCGTCGCTCCTCTGCTGGACATCTTCGGGCGTATCGACGCGCAATCCGCGCTCGAGACCGAGCGCGGATATATATTCGCCCGGGTCGTACGGGAGCAGGTCGGCGGAGAAGAGAGCCGGGAAGCAAGGAGAAGAATTTAAAAACTTCCTGATTTCAGGATAAGCAAAGCCGGTGTTATTACGAGCGTTGCGAAGTAATCTTTGCTCAAAACGAGATTGCTTTGTCGCCTGGGGCTCTTGGCAATGATAGTTTCTGCTCGAGCGTTGCCTCCGCACATAAATAGCCACGATAGGAAATTACCAAAATGACGATGGTGTGCTGCAACAGAGGGACGCTCGGTGTTCTCTTGCTGAGCGTGCTGACGCTCTCCGGCTGTGAGGACCTGGTTATACGCGACACGTCGAGCCTGCTCATCCCCAGGTTTCAAAGGTCTGAGATCCTTGGCCTCGTGGCAGGATTTGGAACGACCTTTGCCGCCATGCCTGACTTGATCGCCATGCTCAAGCGTCGGTCAAGCGCGGGTATGAACCCGAGAATGGCCGGCATCATGGGCGTCTTTCAAATTGCCTGGGTCTACTACGGCTTGTTGATTGCTTCCCGGCCGGTGATCGTATGGAACGTCATCGGGGTGGTGATCAATTTCGTGAGCGTGGGCGCGTATCTATATTTCGTCCGCAAAGCAAGGCTGTAGCCACTGCAGTGAAGGCACCGACGATGTTAGCTACTTGTTCTTTGCCGGGCAGGGTCTGGAATGAGTAGCAAATCTCTGAGGAGTATCAGTCGTGGCATCATCAACCTATCCTTCGCTTTACCAGATCAATACCCGCGTTTGGCTGACCGAGCTTTCGCGAGGACATGGTAAGCGCGCGACCCTGGACGATATTCCTGACGCCGAGTTGGACCGCATTAAAGAGACGGGCTTTGATTGGATCTGGTTCCTGAGCGTGTGGCAGACCGGACCAGCGGCGCAGGCGATCTCGCGCGCGAGTCCCGAGTGGCGCAAGGACTTTGGACAGACGCTGCCAGACTTGCGAGAAGAAGACATCGTCGGCTCCGGATTCGCTATCCAAGATTACATTGTGCATCGGGATCTGGGCGGGCCGCCGGCGCTCGCACGCTTGCGAGAACGGATGC
>JAICEJ010000226.1 GCA_025924215.1 Candidatus Binatia bacterium | reverse complement strand
GGACCCATAACACTGGGTGATTAGCGCTATTGCCGGGAATCGCTCCAGTTCGCGAACCGAGTCAAGTCTTCTCGATAACATCATGAAGCGACCTTGTGGGTGGGATTGGAGCCAGAAGCAACATTACCTAGATCACATCATTGGTCAAATCGTTTTCGGCTCGTAAGATCTCATAGAGCTGGTCCTGAGATCGGATGTATGGTCGACCTGCGTGACTGATTCGTGATGAGCTACCGTCAGCTTGGATTTCCCAGGCTTTGGCGGTATCGCTGAGCTGAATCTCCAAGATCTCTTTTAGTCTAAGCTGATGCTGTGGGTCGAGTATCGGAAAAGCGATCTCAACGCGTCGATCGAAATTGCGCGGCATCCAATCGGCGGAACTTAGCCAGTACGCGGAATCGCCGCGGTTATGAAAATAAAAGATGCGCGCATGCTCTAAGTAGCGGTCGATGATTGAAATGACGCGGATTTTTTCCGAGACGCCCGGAACGCCGGGACTCAAACTGCACATGCCGCGTACGATCAAGTCGATCTGCACTCCTACTTGGCTGGCACTGTAAAGCTCATCGATGATCGCCGGGTCCGTTAAGCTATTCACTTTGGCGATGATCCGGGCCGACTCGCCGCTGCGTGCATGTTCCTTTTCCTTACGGATGCAGTTAACGAAGTGCTCCCGAAGTCCAGTAGGCGCCAGTAGTAACTGCTGGAACTTCTGCGGCCGGGTGTAGCCGGTCAGCAAATTGAATAGCTCCGTGAGATCCTGACCAAACGCTTCCCGGCATGTAAATAGCCCTAGATCGCTATAAACACCGGCCGTGCGCACATTGTAATTGCCGGTGGCGAGATGACAGTATCGCCGGAGCCCATCAATTTCCTGGCGTACCACGAGACAGATTTTGCAATGTGTTTTATATCCCACCAGGCCATACACCACGTGCGCTCCAACTTCTTCCAACGCTCGCGCCCAGGTGATATTTGCTTCCTCATCGAATCTTGCCTGTAACTCGACAAGCACCGACACCTCTTTGCCGCATTCGGCTGCACGCGCCAAAGCCTGAGCAATGGGCGAGGCGGGGCTAACTCGATAAAGGGTCATTTTGATCGCCAGCACTTTAGGATCTTTTGCCGCCTCATCAACAAATCGAGTTACCGCATCAAAAGAATGGTACGGGTGAAACAGCATAATGTCGCCCGCGCGTATAGCGCTCCAGATATCCGCCGCATGTTCGAAAGCTGCCACCGGCAAAGCTGACTGCGGTCGGTCTTTTAGGCGAGGCATACTGACGGCGGAGTAAAGCTGGAAAAGATCAGTGAACGCGGTAAAGCCAGTGCTCGGATACAGATCCTCAGCTTCCAACTCGAGCTCATCGACTAGCTGGCTAACAATGTCGTGCGGCAACTCCGGATCGTACTGCAATCGCACCGCATCACCCATTCGCCGCTCGCGGACGCCCTGCTCGATCGTCATCAACAGATCTTCGTCGTGCCGGCGCGGCATCCCAAATTCGGCGTCCCGAGTCACTCGAATGGCGTGACACGATCGGATCTCGAAGCCGTGATAAAGGCGTGGCACATACTGGCTAAGAACATCTTCTAAAAGCACAAACGCATGCTGACCCTCGCGGGTCGGCAACGGGATGAAGCGAGGCACGACGTGCGTTGGTATATGAAGAATTGAAAGATCCGTGTGCGGCAAGCGGGAAGCTACGGTGGGACTGAGCGACACGACAAAACATAACGAGCGGTTAGCAAGGTATGGAAACGGATGTCCCGGATCGATGGCGAGCGGCGTTAGAATCGGGTAAAGGGTTCGATTGAAAAAGCCTTCGAGAAAGCACTCCTGCTCTTTGCTCATCTCTTGCGGCCGAACCAAATGAATCCCTTCCGTGGCCAACTGCGGCAATATCGTATTGATGAAACACAGATGCTGTTCCTCGACGAGCTCGTGAGCTCGCTTCGAAATAGCTGTTAGGATTTCCGCAGGTGTACGTCCCTCCGGATCCGAATTCTGCGATCCTTTGAACAGCTGCCGTTTAATGCGGGCGACACGAACCATGAAAAACTCATCGAGATTAGAACTGAAGATAGCTAAGAACTTAACCCGCTCGAGTAATGGCACAGTCTCATCTTTCGCCTCCTCCAGAACCCGTCGGTTGAATTCAAGCCATGACAACTCACGCTGCAAATACCTATGCTTCTTATCTCCGTCCATATTACTATCCTGATGTGTTCCCATCGCTAGAACTCACGTATGCGCCCTCTAAGTTCTCGATGAGCAAGGTACAACACGGTTTACTCGAACCAACACCCCTTCGTGTTAAAAGTACATTAAGTTATTGTTACAAACCGGCCGTTTCGGGATATCCAGAGGCAGTAGGTAGGGGCAATTCGCGCAAAAAATTAACCGATTCGTAACACTTTTTAGGTCAACAACAGTTCCAATCAATGGTATGTAGAGATGATGGCAGATCACTTCGCAGTCATCGACGTTGGGAGCAACGCGATGAAATTTCAAGTAGCCGTCGTCGATCAGCCGAAACGCTATCGAGTCGTCGAGCAGGACCGCCAAGCCGTCCGTGTCGGGCACAATGTATTTCAAACCGGCCATCTGGATCCCGCCATCGCCCAAGCGGCACTAAAGGTTCTTACAGATTTTAAGCTAGTAGCAGAGCACTACCAGGTCAAGGCCATTCAGGCCGTGGGCACCAGCGCTCTGCGAGAAGCGTCCGATGGGAAATTATTAATCAGAGAGGCTCAGCGGCTCGGCGTACCGCTGCAGATTCTCTCTGAAGAAGACGAAGCCCGACTGATCAGCCTAGGAATTATGAGCGGCCTGCGTTTTCATCTGCCGCTTGGGCTGTTTTTAGACATCGGCGGGGGTAGTGTCGAAATCGCCGTCGCAAATACAACGAACGTTTTTTGTTTGTTCAGCCTTCCTCTCGGAGCCGTTCGTCTGACCGAAGAGCTGTTCACCTCTGATCCGCCGCGCAAGCGCGAAGTGCGTTATCTGCGTCAATTCCTTAGGCAGAAGCTGAGGTCGGTTGGCCAGCGTCTTGGACAGGAAAAGTACACCATGGCCTTCGGCAGCGGCGGTACTATGACTGCTCTAGCTGAAACGAATATACGAGTCGCCGGAGATGGAAAAAACGGCTCTCTGTCGATTTTGCGGCGGACCCGGTTAAAAGCCTTATTGGAGTTGCTAATAGCCATACCTGCTAAAGAGCGAGCTTCGCTAATTAGCGGCGATCCCAAGCGCGCGGATATCATAGTTGCCGGCGGGCTAGTTCTCTATGAATTTATGTCCGAGATCGGGCTCGATTACATCTTTGTCTCGCGACGGGGTTTGCGGGACGGCTTGATGATCGACCTGCTGCAGCGACATTATGAAAACTCTGGCGTCTGGGATGCGGATGCGGAGCGCGCGGATTCCCTTGAGCAGGTATGCCAAAAGTATCTTTACGATGCGCCTCATGCCTATCATGTTAATCAGCTTGCGATAAACTTATTCTATCAATTAAACGATGTGCATAAGCTTCCCGATAAATACTCCAGTATTCTACAGGCTGCAGCGATGCTGCACGATATCGGCCTTTTCATAGCCGAGCCCAAGCACCATAAGCATTCCTACTATCTCATCAAAAGTTCGGGAATCAGCTCTTTTGATAAGCTCGATCTCGACGTCGTGGCCAACATTGCTCGTTATCACCGCAAAGCGCACCCTAGCCAGAAACATTTAGGTTTTAGTCAACTCTCTCCAAGCAACCAAGACGTGGTACGAAAACTAAGTGCTATACTGCGAATTGCCGATGCCTTCGATTATAGGCACGACCAGAAAGTTACTGCCCTGACGTGCGCGATGAAGAGATCCAAGGTTATCACTGTTACTGCTTCCGGTACCGGTGATATCGGCGACGAAATTGCCTGGGCTTCGGAAAAGGGCGAGCTGTTTGAAGAAGTTTTTAACCTCAAGCTCGCTATCCAGAAGGCATAGACCGGCAGGGGCCAATAACTGGAGGAACTCAATGAGACGAACTATTCGCGACAGGAATATTCTTTTTCTATGCGAGGACAACGCATCACTGAGCCAAATGGCCGAAGCCGTGGCGAAACACCTTGATCCCCCCAAGGTTAAGATCTTCAGCGCTGGCATCAAACCTACACCGATCCCATCGCAAGTCTATAAAGTGATGGAAGAATTAGGAGTTAGCCTGAAAGGGCAATCAAGTAAGAAAATGAATGAGGTACCGTTGAACGAGATCGATCTAGTGATAAGTTTTGAAGGGGCAGACAAAAAGGGCGGCCTACTGCCGGAGAAAATCAAGGTGGAAAACTGGGCACTGCCGGCACCAGACTCTATGGCTGGAAACAGCCCGGCATCATTGACAAAGTATAGGCACCAGCGGGATGAGATCAATAAACGGGTATTCGCGCTGTTCATGGATTATTGGCGGAATGACGCGTAACCGATTGATGTCTAGCAAGTAGGTCAATATTCCACACGTAAGGTGAATTACATGAACCTCTACCTTCTGCGACATGGCGTCGCTGCAGCGAAGGATGATCCGGCTTTTGGGTCCGACGGCGAGCGACCGCTTACTAAAAAAGGAATCAAAAAGTTCCGCAAGGCAGCGCGAGGAATCGAACGTTTGGGGATTACGGTGGACGTGATCCTCAGCAGTCCTTTAGTTCGCGCCCGCCAAACAGCTGATATTGTCGCCGCGGTTATGAATAAGGAATCTTGTGTTGAGGAAATACCGGAACTGGCTCCGGAGAGTTTGCCCGAGCAGCTAACATCTGCCTTGAACAATGTTCGCGACAAAGAGCATGTGATGCTGGTAGGCCATGAGCCGTTCCTTGGCAAATTTGCGTCGTTTCTGGTTAACGGGAAAAACAATTCTGACAGCGTGATTCCGCTCAAAAAAGGCGGTATCTGCCGCATCGAGATCGAACCTCATCCCTCGACACGACCCGGACAAATGCACTGG
The DNA here is from genome assembly GCA_025924215.1 of Candidatus Binatia bacterium. Lineage (GTDB taxonomy): Bacteria > Desulfobacterota > Binatia > UBA9968 > UBA9968 > WHTF01. The sequence goes on along the minus strand of JAICEJ010000226.1, from coordinate 2,698 downwards.
CTTCTGACTCCGAAACAGCTTCGGCTCATAGCTCGCTAATCTGGCGAAATGTACCTAGAAACGAGCCACTCTGGTAACGAAGTACCTCTTCTCAGAGTTTCAAAAAACGATATCCGGAAACTGGCCCGAACTCGTCTGAAAAAATGCGTTTCCATCGCCCCCAGGCTTTTGGTTGACGACGATCCAGACGACATTCACGACCTTCGCGTATCAAGTCGCCGGTTGCAGCAAGTTGTCAGCTTAATGTTTCCCAAGCCTCGCCGCGCAAAAAGCCGTAAAGTAATCCGGTCTCTACGCGATTTGCGCCGCGATTGGGGCTCTTGCCGTAATCTCGACGTTGATTTAGCTCTCTTGCAGGAGAAGCTCGAGTCACCGGGGATAGACGGAGTTCGCGACGCGTGGAGTTATGTCCGTGGATGTCTAGTGGAGTTGCGAGCGCAAGAACTCGACCGTGCACGGAAGCGGCTCCGCCGGCTCGATATTCCAGCTTTTATCGAAAGAACTCAGCGGTTGTTCAAGTCGGTGAAATTAGAGAACGTCCATGACTTAAACTTAGAGGAAAGTTTTGCTGACACTTTGGCGGAATGGCGTGAGGCGGTCGCACAAGCAAAAAGCCGGCAGGATCCAAAACATCTGCACGAACTGCGGATCTCAGGCAAACGGCTGCGCTACCAGTTGGAAATCATCGCCGAACTGGGGGACACCGCCGCAAAAGATCAGGTGACCTCCTTGAAAGGATTGCAAGATGAGCTTGGTCGTTGGCACGACTGCCATGTTCTGTTGCAGTTTGTCGAGGAGCTCATCAAGAAGCCTGCGTTTGTTAGTGATCACCCGGAGTTTCAGCAGATACTGGAACGTGACATCGACAGCGAGAGGCGCAAGAATGATGCGGCGGTCGACGAAATCTTAAAACAAGCTGAAAACCTTCAGCTCGGCTTGGACAGTAGCAAAGCAGCAGTTAGACCAGAAGATTCCATCTGACGGCTTCAACTTGATTCGATGGTCCTAAGGTATCGGTGATTTCAAAGCCGTACATTCCACCATTTATCGAATTTTGCTAGAAGCCTCGTTCGATATTGCATATCATCCTCCCTTGAAAACGAGCGCGTCGTTTAGGCGGCCGCGATATATCTGGAGGCTTCCGCTCACGTCTGATTCGTGGGCGAGCTTCAAACGGGTTTGGATCTGCACACATTAGCCAAACCCGCCTCTATCATCTGTTAAATTCCTGCTACGACTCCGACGCTGACTTACTGCGCAAACTCATTTAACAGTTTCTTAACTGACGCTTTACATCAGATTCACGGTTGCTGCTTAAGGTAATCGTCGAATAGGCGATGAGATACTATACAGATAAGAACGAAGTGCGGTCGCGGTGTAGAAGTCCGTGTCGGACGCTTAACCCAGGCTTAAGAAGTTTGTAACAATTACGTAACATTCGCTGATTAGAAGATATATAAAAAAGGAGAAAAAATGAAAAGATTAATGTCGTTTATGTTCGTTGCCGGGCTGCTGGCTGCTCAACCGTGGGTTGCAAAGGCTCAGGTTATCGAAATCGACGGTTCCAGCACTGTCTTTCCGGTGACCGAAGCGGTCGCGGAAGAGTTTCAAAAATCAAAGAAAGGAAAAGTTAAAGTCACAGTCGGCATTTCAGGCACCGGCGGCGGCTTCAAGAAGTTTTGCCGCGGCGAAACAGATATCAGCGACGCCTCCCGGCCGATCTTGAAACAAGAGATGGAGGCCTGCAAAGGGTCTGGCGTAGAGTTTTTTGAGCTACCCGTCGCCTATGACGCTTTAACGGTGATCGTCAATCCAAAAAACGATTGGGCGACATCGATGACCGTCGCTGAATTGAAGAAAATCTGGGAACCTGCCGCGCAGGGCAAGGTTACAAACTGGAATCAGGTTCGGCCCAAATGGCCCGATGCGCCGCTCAAGCTTTTCGGCGCCGGCGCCGACTCGGGAACCTTCGACTATTTTACTGAAGCCATCGTAGGGAAGGCCAAATCGAGCCGTGGAGATTTTACCGCCAGCGAAGACGATAACGTCCTGGTTCAAGGGGTAGCTAATGATCGGAACGCATTGGGCTTCTTTGGCTTCGCCTATTACATAGAAAATCAAAAGAAACTGAAAGCCGTTGCGATTGATGGCGGCAAAGGACCAGTAGCTCCGTCAGCAAAGACGGTCGAAGACGGCACCTATCAACCCCTGTCTCGACCGATTTTTATCTATGTTAGCAAAAAGGCGATTGCCAAACCCGAGGTCAAGGAGTTTGTCGAATTTTATCTTAAAAACGCCCCCGCCCTGGTAAAAGAGGTTAAGTATGTTGCGTTACCAGGCAAGGCTTACACGTTAGGTTTAGAACACATCCAGAAAGGCAAAATCGGCACCGTATTTGGAGGCGAAGCGGAAGTCGGCGTCAAAATCGACGACTTGCTAAAGCGCGAAGCCAAATTCTAATTAAAGAAACCTACCACCCCCCAGAAAGCACCGGCGACGGTCGGTGCTTTCTGTTCTGATGACAAGACATATTATGGCAACAGCGGAACAGGTACATTCTGACATTTTAAGAAGCCGAGTTCAGACCGCGACGATGAATCGCCGCTTGCAACGAGCACGCGAACGAGTGATCGAGATCTTATTACTTCTTGCGGCGCTTTCTTCAGTGGCGATTACCGTCGGAATCGTCGGCGTTCTC
>JAICEJ010000225.1 GCA_025924215.1 Candidatus Binatia bacterium | reverse complement strand
AATCAGTTCCTGTGCTTCGTCGCAGTTCATCTTCATTTGAGTTTTTCTTGTTCCCCAACAATGTATGGGGTTAGGAACTTTCGCATTAGCTTCCTTCCTCGAGAGAGCCGCGAGCGAACGGTGCCTATGGGGCATGATAGTATTGCGGCAGCTTCCTCGTATGAAAAATAGCCGACATCGACCAAAACAATCGGCGTGCGGAACTCTTCGGGAATTTGTCTTAGAACATCGGTAATTTGATCGTCGAGTTCATTGAGCAAAAGACGCCGTTCCGGCCCGGGATTCTCCGCCGGCAGGCTTTCCAGATAATCGGATTGCGGCTGCGGTAGGTCTTCTGCCGACACCCATCGTTTCTTTTGGTGGTAGTGATCGAAGAAAAAATTGCGCAGGATCTTCGTCAGCCACGCTTTCATATTGGTTGCCGGATCGAATTGTTCGTGAGCAGCGAGGGCGCGAACAAAAGTCTCCTGGACCAGATCCGCGGCATCGGATGTATCTTTTGCCAGATAGAACGCCAACCGATAAAGATGGTCGAGGTGAGCCATGGCCTCACTTGCAACAGCGTCCCGCTTGGCGCCTCCTGTTTCGCGGTCCCCGGACACGCGGGCATTGTAACAGTTTGCTGAAACTCTGAATGCAGGCTGCTCAAAATAGGCCCGAAACGCTCGCGATCTAAAGGATGAATTAGGAAGAATGAAATATTAAGACAAACCCGTTCGGAAGGTCGTGCATCTTTCCGCTTTCATCGTTTCGTTTTTGCGCGCATGAGTCTTTTTCAGCACTCTGCTAAACAACATAACGTTTTACCGGGATCCCGAGTTCCCGATGCTCCGACCCTGGCCGACGTCCGTCGCCACCCCCGGTTACGCCTGGAACTATTTCTTGGACATGACGTTATAGTGGGAACTTTTTACTTCCTAGCCAGTTCAACAGTTACGAAGCTTCCATACCCGAAGCCGGTAAACAACCGAGGAGGGAGAATAGTTATGAAAAGTACACGACATGGAGGGTTAGCATGCTAATAGCAGCGCGCTGATCGGTGCACCGATTTCCGCGCAGGAGAAGGGTGGGATGAAGGACGAGAAAGGGATGATGAAGGATGAAAAGGACGCGATGACGAAAGACAAAATGAAAGCCGAAAAGGAAGGGTCAAGCCGGAAAGACCGATGATAAGATGAAGATGAACGAGAAAAAGCAATAGTATCGGTTCTGGCTTTGCATGACAGGTTAGGGGTCTCCGGACGGCGTTGCACGTCGGGCAAGCGAGTCCAAGCACCATCTTGCGTCCTACTCGGTAAGATGATTTTCTTTGAACCACCAATTTTGTGTCGAACTGAGAGGACGATATGGAAGGAAAGACTGTCAGTGCAATCGACGGAACGAACGATAACGTTGAAGCCGCAGTGCTGCAGCGTTATGGCAACGCGGCGCAAGAGGTCGAAGCCTGTTTGTGCCTGCCGGTCAGCTACGACCAAGCTCTATTGAACGTCATCCCTGATGAAATCATCGAAAGAGACTACGGCTGCGGCGATCCCACCCGGCACGTCTGCCGAGGTGAGACCGTGCTCGATCTGGGCTCGGGCAGCGGCAAAGCCTGCTACATCATCGCCCAGATCGTCGGCGCTGAGGGCAAAGTCATTGGCATCGATTTCAATCCGCCTATGCTCGATCTCGCGCGCAAGTATCAAAAGTCGATCGGCGATCAGCTCGGTTATCATAACGTCGAGTTTCGCCGCGGTAGAATTCAGGATCTTAGAACTAATCTGGAGCTAATAGATCTATTCTTGCAGGAAAACCCAGTGCGATCTGTGGCGGATCTTGCGCGCTTGGAAAGCTTTCAGCACACGGTTCGCGATGAACAGCCTTTGATCGCCAATGAGTCCATCGACGTGATCGTTTCCAATTGCGTCCTCAACCTGGTTCGGTCGAACGATAAGAAGTCTCTGTTCGCCGAGATGTACCGCGTGCTTAAGCCTCGCGGCAGAGTCGTGATTTCGGATATCGTCAGCGATGAGCCAGTGCCGGAACATCTGGCCGAAGATCCTGATCTATGGAGCGCGTGCGTTGCCGGCGCTTTTCTTGAAGAAGAGTTTCTGCGCGCCTTCGAAGAAGCGAAGTTTTACGGCATTCACATTGAAGAGCTGCGCAGCGAACCTTATCAGACCGTCGAAGGCATCGAGTTTCGCTCTATCACGGTGACTGCTTACAAGGGAAAGGAAGGTCCGTGCGACGAGCGGAACCAGGCAGTCGTTTACCGCGGCCCGTGGAAGCAAGTGGTCGATGACGACGGCCACACGCTGGAGCGCGGCGCGCGCGTCGCGGTTTGCGATAAGACGTTCAAGCTCTATTCGCAGGCACCGTACCAGGACCAGTTCATTCTGCTACCGCCCCGCCAAGAAGTTCCGCTTGATAAGGCCGGTCTATTCGATTGCTCGCGGGATCATAAGCGCCACCCGCGCGAGACCAAAGGCGTTGGGTACAAAGTTACCAGCGCCGCCGCAAGCGCCTGCACGCCGGGCTCGGCGTGCTGTCCTTAGAAGACAGGCAGGGAAAACAAGGAGAAGGAAGATAGGGAGACAATGCGAGCATATGATCTTACCTTCCTCTCCCGCCACGGGAGAGGATCAAGTGAGAGTGATCTTTTATGCAACCCTTTTCCCACAAGATCCATCCTACGAACGGCTTGACCCGTCGCGCCATCGACACCCTGCAGGTAAACCTGGGCCGTTACTGCAATCTCGCCTGCATTCATTGCCATGTCGAGTCGGGTCCAACCCGCACAGAAATGATGAACCGGGAAATGGTCGATGCCGTGCTGCGATTTCTCGCGAGCTCGAATATTTCGGCTCTCGACATCACCGGCGGCGCGCCGGAACTAAACCCGAATTTCGACTATCTTGTTGAATCCGCGGTCGGTTTGGGGCGACACGTCATGGATCGCTGTAATCTCACAGTGATTTTTGAGCCCGGAAAGGATTATCTACCCGAGTTTTTCAAAAAGCATCAAGTCGAGCTGGTTTGTTCGCTGCCCTGCTATTCCCAAGAAAATGTCGACAAGCAACGGGGCAAAGGGACTTTCGATTCGAGCATTCGCGCGCTGCAGCGTCTCAACGATATCGGCTACGGCCAAGCGGACGGCAATCTGATTTTGAATCTCGTCTACAATCCGGTTGGCCCGCACCTGCCGCCGCCGCAAGAGAAGCTCGAGCAGGACTACAAGCGAATTCTTGTGGAAAACTTCGGCATTGCCTTCAACCACCTTTACTGCCTTACCAATATGCCGATCACTCGCTATGCGACTCATCTCAAACTGCGCGGCGAGTACGATTGCTATCTCGAGTTATTGGCAAACAACTTCAACGGGGCAACCTTGGATCAAGTGATGTGCCGCAACCTCATCAGCGTCGGCTGGGAAGGCCTGATATACGATTGCGATTTCAATCAGATGCTCAATCTGCCGATTCGAGACCGAGCCGGCAAGCCGCTTCACATCAGCTCGCTATCGATCGAACAGGTGCGCAATCACGCGATTACGGTCGGCAATCACTGCTATGCCTGTACCGCCGGCGCGGGCAGCAGCTGCGGCGGCACGCTGGTTTAGCTCACAGAGCAAGCGTTGCTGTTCGCCAGCGTCTTTGTCGTACTCCGGCGTTCTCACGTTTTGATCGCCAGGCAAATCGAATGCATCCTAAATGGCAAAATCTGTATCTAAGCTTAGGACGCGCTCTGAATCAGATCAGCGAACGAGATGAAAGCAAATAAGGCGATCATCGTCATCCTACTTTTTGGCGGAATCATCGCTGGCATCTTGTTTTTGCCCGTGCGCCAGTGGTTTATGCATTTCGAAAGCTATGTGCAATCGCTCGGCGCCATCGCGCCTGTGTTGGTGGTGCTAGCCTATATCCTGTCCACGGTTCTGTTTATTCCGGGGAGCGCGCTGACCATCGGTTCGGGAACTCTCTTTGGCTTAGCCACGGGCTTTGCCGTGGTATTCCTGGGCGCCAACCTCGGCGCGCTGTGTTCATTTTTATTGGCGCGAACCTTGTTGCGAGATAAAGTCGCGAACTGGGCGGCGGCTAATCCAAAATTCCGCTCCCTCGATCAGGCGATCGGCAAGCAGGGCTTCAAGATGGTCCTGCTTACGCGTCTGAGCCCGGTGTTTCCCTTCGTCCTATTGAATTACTTTCTCGGTCTCACTGCGGTGCGCACCGCTCCCTATGTTCTGGCCAACCTCATCGGCATGCTGCCGGCAACTTTCCTATTTGTTTACATCGGCGCGGCGGCTCGGGATGCTCTTGCCGGTCAGATGGACGCTTCGGCCGGCTTCTACCAGCAAATTTTGAAAGTTATCGGATTGCTGGCGACCGTCGCGGTCGTGGTTGTCGTCACGCGAATCGCGCGCAAAGCGTTGCGCGAAGCCGAGCAGGAACAGGAAGGCGATACGGCTCGAAAGCCGCATCTCGATGCCAGCCATCAACCAGCATCGTTTGAAAAGATGATGCTCGTCGATGACGAGCACGACCGGCGGCTCATAGAAAACTGTCACCCGCCTCGGTGGGTTAACCCCGTACCTGTCGCGAAGTATAATCTAGTCGTCATTGGCGCGGGCACTGCCGGACTGGTCAGCGCCGCCGGCGCCGCGGGACTCGGCGCCAAGGTCGCTTTGATCGAGCGCAATCTCCTGGGCGGAGATTGTCTGAACGTCGGTTGCGTGCCTTCAAAAGGAATGATCCGGGCGGCGCGCGCGGCGCATGATGCGCGCGATGCGTCGAGATTCGGCGTGGAGGTTGCCTGTGAGCCGCAGGTTGCATTTGCCGCCGCCATGGAGCGCATGCGCAAGCTTCGCGCCGCCATCAGCGATCACGATTCCGCCGAGCGCTTCCGCAAGCTCGGCGTGGATGTATTCATCGGCAGCGCTCGCTTTGCCGGGCCGTCATCGGTAGACGTGGACGGCAAGCGTCTTCATTTTAACCGTGCCGTCATCGCCAGCGGCGCCAGGGCGGCCGAACTCCCCGTTCCAGGGCTTGTGGAAGCCGGTTATCTTACTAATGAAACTGTTTTCACGTTGACCGAATTGCCGCCACGAATTGTCGTCATCGGCGCCGGTCCCATCGGTTGCGAATTGGCGCAGGCATTCGGCCGCTTCGGCAGCCAGGCGACACTGCTGACCGACGGCGCCGAGATATTGCCCAGAGAAGATCGCGACGCCGCGCGGATCGTACGCAAGCGGATGGAACAGGACGGTGTCGGTGTCCTTACAGGAGCGAGGATTCGGCGCGCCGCCAAAAATGGCAATGAAAAGATCCTTACTGCTACTATCGAGGAGGTGCCAACCGAACTCCGTTGCGACGCCATCCTGGTTGCGGTCGGCCGCACACCCAATCTGGAAGGACTGGATCTGGAAGCAGCCGGAATAAGCTACACGGCGAGAGGAGTCGAAGTCGATGCCCGTCTGCGCACTTCGAATCCTCGCGTATTCGCCGCCGGCGATATTTGCTCGCGCTTCAAGTTCACTCATGCCGCCGATGCCATGGCGCGTATCGTCATCGCGAATGCGTTATTTTTGGCACGGCGCAAAGTGACCGATCTCACCATGCCTTGGTGCACATACACCGATCCCGAGATCGCCCATGTTGGTTACTATGAGAAGGATGCCAAAGCGGCGGGTTTCGATGTCGCGACCATTACCGAGTCGCTGGACCGTGTGGACCGCGCGATTCTTGACGGTGAGGAGGATGGTTTCGCGCGGGTCCACTACGACAAGAAAACCGGCAAAATTTTGGGCGGCACCATCGTCGCTCGCCATGCCGGCGAAATGATCGGCGAATTGACCTTGGCTATGGTGGCAAAACAAAAGGTCGGAGTTTTGGCCTCGACCATTCATTCATATCCGACTCAGGCCGAGGCGTTGCGCAAGATCGGCGATGCCTATATGCGCGCCAAATTGACCCCGAGAGTCAAAAAGATTTTCGAGACATGGCTAGCGTGGCGCAGATGAAGGCCTATATGAAAGTTTTTGCGGAGGGTCTCTTGCGGTTCCAACCTAAACTCGGTGTTTTCGCGCTCCTGGCAATCTTCGGCGCGCCTCAGGCCGACCTCTGGCCGAAATGGCAAAAGCACGATCCTGCCAGCGCGCAGAAGATCGACCACAGCGCCTGGGATAAATGGCTCAAGAAATATCTCGTGGCGCCGCATCCTTCGGGAGTCAATCGAGTGCGTTACGGCTCGGTAGCGCCCGAGGATAGAAAGGCGCTAAAGAGCTATCTGGAAGATCTCCAAAGCTTGCCGATTTCCGCATACAATGGGGCGGAGCAAAAGGCGTACTGGATCAATCTTTACAACGCACTAACGGTGGAGGTGATCCTGTCCCATTATCCGGTTGAATCCATCAGGAATATCGGCATCTCTCCAGGGTTGTTCAGTCGGGGACCCTGGGATGCCAAACTAGTAACCATCGAGAGAGAAAAGCTTTCCCTTAACGACATCGAGCATCGCATACTGCGCCCGATCTGGAAGGATGCGCGAGTGCACTATGCGGTCAATTGCGCCAGTCTCGGTTGCCCAAACCTCCAGCTCGTGGCCTATACCGGTGAAAATACGGAATCGCTGCTCGAAAAAGGCGCCGGCGAGTATATCAACCACCCGAGGGGCCTCGCCATTAAAAACGGCAAGCTACAAGTCTCAAGCATCTACGACTGGTTCAAGGATGATTTCGGCGCCAGCCGCGATCGGCTATTGGAACACTGGGTGAAATATGCAGACGGAGATTTGGCCGGCGCACTCAAGAGCTACAAAGGCAGCCTGGCTTACGGCTATGATTGGAGTCTCAACGGTGCGGAGGCTAAACCTTAAACCAATGCGGAGCTAGACGTTAGAAAGCGCAGCAGAGCCGCAACCAAAGGAAATGCAACCACCAGCCTTGTCATCACGAAGGTCTCGGACCCCCACCTCTTTCCTCCCCCGCGTCACGCCAAGGGAGAAAAGAGCGAGAAGTTTCGAATCGCGTAGGAACTATAGCGCTTGAGATGGACATTTCCGTCGTCATTCCTGTCTTGAACGAAGAAAAGACCATCCCTGCAAGTTTAACTGCGGTGATGCCGTTGCGGCCGCACCAAGTAATCGTCGTCGATGGCGGCAGCACAGACCGTACTCGCGAGATCAGCGCGCAAATGGGCGCCGTGGTCATTACCGGCGCGCCCGGCCGCGCGCGCCAGATGAACTGCGGCGCTGGACAAGCCACCGGCGATCTTCTGCTGTTTTTGCATGCGGACACCCGTTTACCGCCCGGGGCTTTCTATGACATTGTTGCGGCTTTACAAGACGGCCGCTATCTGGGCGGTCGTTTCGATGTCGATCTGGACGGGGATCACTGGCTGTTGAAAGTGATCGGCGCCATGATCAACCAGCGCTCGCGCATTACCAAGGTAGCCACCGGCGATCAGGCGATTTTCGTTCGGCGCGATGTGTTTGCCCGTATGGGCGGTTTTCCGGATATTCCGTTGATGGAAGATATCGCCTTCTGTCGCGCGCTGAAACGGTTGGGCGGGATCGCCTGCTTGCGCAGCAAGGTCCTCACTTCCGCGCGCCGCTGGGAAACCGAAGGGGTATGGCGAACCGTCATTAAAATGTGGACTTTGAAGCTCCTCTACTTTGCCGGAGTTTCACCGATCACTCTGAAGCGTTTTT
>JAICEJ010000224.1 GCA_025924215.1 Candidatus Binatia bacterium | reverse complement strand
TCGCTTCTGAATCTCGGCCGCCTGCTCTCGATGATTTATTCAAGCTATAGAGATTCCGGATGCTTCGGAGCCAATAACTCATTGCCGTTCAGCAGTGTTGGGAGTTAAGAAGGTCACAGCAAAGATCGGCTCGCCAAGACCAAGAAGCTTTATGACAATCTCAATCATCTCCGCGAGAAAGCTAAAAATACCCCGTTATGTTGTTAGCTTGGCAGAGAGCTTTTTTGTTGACGGAGGCAATCGAGACGGAGATGCCGGCGAAGCGGAACTTGGTTTATCGTTCGTTACGCAATAAGTAAGCGGCGCAAATTGAGCGCTTAAGGTTCTCTGATGACGGTTCCGGTGGATTATCTAAAACGCTAGCCGGTGACATGCGCAATCTAGTGAAGAGGTGGTGGTCGCAGAGGGACTTGAACCCCCGACCTCTCGCATGTGAGGCGAGCGCTCTAACCAACTGAGCTATGCGACCACAGGATGTTTTATCTAACACCCTAAACAATAAGCTTCAAGAATCCTGATCTTAGTTCAGCATCCAAGGAGGAGGATTGAGCTGAGTAGTGACATACTTCTGAACAGCGACATCCAATCGATCGCTAAACTTGAAGTGCCGGTTGATCGCGAGCATTTGCACCAAATTTCCTGCCGGTCCGCCGGCGGATTTGAGAAGCTTGCCACTTAAAGAGACTTACACGAAACCCATCTTGCGACCCCAATTCTCAGGATCCTGCAAAAAATCGGTGATGTGCTTGCTGGCGCTCTCAGTGAAATAGCTTTTGGCCAATCCGGTGTCCAGCACGTCATCCCAATTTGCGAGGACGTGCAGCGATATATCGTTTTTTGCTAGATTGTCCTTGCCCTCATGTTGGTTAAGCCGGTCCGAAGCATAATCGAATACACAGAGGCAGTGCGTCATCTTTGCCCCGGCGCCGCGTATTCCGATATTAAAACGAAGCTTGCTCAGTCCATCGGTGACCAAGTCTTCGACCAGCAATACTTTCTTTCCGGCATCGAGGATGCCTTCTATCTGCTTAGTCCCGCCGTACCCTTTCGGCTGCTTGCGAATATAAATCATCGGCTTTTTGATGATATGAGCAACAAAAGAAGCGTAGGGAATACCAGCCGTCTCGCCTCCGGCGACAACATCGATTTTGTCGATCCCTATTTCTGCTTCAACCATCCTGGCTAGTGCAGCGACGATGTATTCACGTTCAGTTGGGAACGATAGGAGCTTACGACAATCGATATACACCGGCGAGATGCGTCCAGAAACAAAAACAAACGGGGTTTCTTTGTAGACTTGAATGGACTCTGTTGACAGCAACATCTCGGCAACTTTTTTGGAAACTTCGCTCATGAACCGACCTTTCCAATTTGGATATGCAGCTATAACACACGGATTCGGCTGTTCCAAATTAGTTTTTTATTCACGATGTAGTTTTTCAGCATTGCACGAAGCTGCTAAAATAATGCGCATGAAGTCGCTAAGCCCGAATGCCGTCCGGAGCCGACCCGATATCACAATAAACAAGCGCCGATTGTTGCGCGACCTGAACGCCGTTTCCAGAATTGGTTTAGGCGATCACGGATCGGTGACTCGGCTGGTGTTTTCGATCAAGGAACTGCGGAGTCGTCAATTTCTCATCCATCAGATGCGGCAAATCGGGTTGCAGATCAACATCGATCGTATCGGCAATATCTTCGGAAGACTCGAGGGGTCTTACCCGAAGGCGCCTGCTGTGCTTGCCGGCTCGCACCTAGACACCGTTGTCCAGGGCGGAAAGTATGATGGTACGATGGGGGTTATTGCCGCTCTTGAAGCAGCTCGGACACTGAAAGAACACAATGTTCCGCTGCGCTCGCCGGTTGAAGTCGTTTGTTTTGTCGGCGAAGAGTCGAGCCGCTTTGGATTTTCGACCCTAGGGAGCAGCTTGGTTGCGGGTGAAGTGCGGGCTGAAGATCTTACAAACGCCAGCGATGTACAGGGAGCAAAACTAGAGGATATTTTGGCCGGGCTCGGGATTCATCGAAACAACCTCCTCTCGCTGCGCCGGGATCCCTCATCTTTGAAAGCCTACCTTGAATTGCACATCGAGCAGGGCCCAATTTTAGAAGCAAGAAGGAAACCTATTGGCGTGGTGACGTCGATTGCGGCACCGACACGCTTCAAGGTAATCATCACCGGTCAGGCCGATCACTCAGGCACAACTCCAATGGACATGCGCAAGGACGCTTTGGTTGCGGCAGCGGAATTAACGGTGGCGATAGAAGAGATTTGTCGCCGGCATTCGGATATAGAAAAGGGGCGGGTGGTCGGGACTGTTGGCGCACTGAAGATTGAGCCTGGAGTGATCAATGCGGTGCCCGGCAAGGCGGAACTAGCAGTCGACGTACGGAGCATCACTGCGTCAGCCAAAAACCGGGTCGTCCGTTTGGTCGAAGCCAGAATTCGCGAAATCGCTCTACGACGCAAAGTAAAAATCAAAATATTACCAATCAGAAAAGAGGACCCCGTGCCTCTCGATAAACGTGTAGTCCATCTGCTACAAGACTGCTGCGAGGCTCGAGAGATTCCTTACGAGATTATGCCTTCAGGCGCCGGCCACGACGCAATGCAGATGGCAAAAATTACTCCAGCGGGAATGTTGTTTGTTCCAAGCCGCCGCGGTATTAGCCATAATCCGTTGGAATGGTCTGCTCCGCAAGACATCTCTCTGGGCGCACAATTACTACTAGACGCTATCGTGCGAGCCGCGAATGAAAAAATCTAAAAACGTAAGACTTTTGACGGCGTCCGAAATAAAAAAGAATCTCGAGCGCATGAGCCGCGAAATTCTTCGACAAAATAAGGCTTCGGATTCTTTGGCCTTCATCGGGATCCGCACCCGCGGCCTTTTTTTGGCGCAGCGGGTACGAGGCATGATTCAAAAGTCCGAGCACAAGGAGATTCCTCTAGGCGAAATGGACATTAGCTTATATCGAGACGATCTAAACGCGCTGCTTCCTGAAGGAAAAGTCGACCATACGAGCATCCCGTTCGACATCAATAACAAAACGATCATTCTATTCGACGACGTGCTCCACACCGGTCGGACGGTGCGAGCCGCAGTGGATCATTTGATCGACTTAGGACGCCCCAGAGCCATTCATCTAGCCGTACTCATAGACCGCGGCGGGCGCGAGTTTCCCATTGCCGCCAATTTTATCGCAAGAAAAATCAATTTACCCCAAGGCGGAGAGGTTCGGCTCAAGCTCAAAGAAGTGGACGGACGAGACGAAGTGGTGGTTGGAAAATAAACTGGGTGAACAAGCCGCTTACGAACATGACGCAACTGCAAACACTAACAAATTAGAGATCATGGCGCCCATGGTAAGAGATGCTTATATAAGTTCGCGATCAAACCGGATGTTGCAGGGCTCGAACTATTGAGTTCAGGCAGCAGACTGTTCGATCTTCAACTGGCGGCGCATAACTAAGGCTAAAACATCGCAGGGTTCACGATGAGAATCTATAAATCGTCGTAGGTCGTCCAACTCTCGCGGTTGGAAATACGGCGAACATTTCGCCATCAACAGTTCGATGACGTCAGCTGGTAATAATCCAAAACTGACGTTATCGTCTTCGGAGCAAAAGCCAGTAACCTCGATCGTCTCTGGTTCTATTACCGTGACCACCTCCCTAAATAGCTGTACGAATAGATCAATTTTCTGATCGTCGAAGGCATCAGCATACCACTTAAAATGGCATCGCATCTCTTTTTTGATTTCGCTATCTTGAATGCAAACCGTCAGACCTTGATCAACCAGCCGGCCGCGCGTCACTTCAAAGCTCAAAGGTTCGGCGATATCTGCGCGCGATTGCCGCAGAAGAAGATGGTCACGTCCATTGGTCACTTCAATGTAAGCAACACCCATAGGATCAGACATCGACCTTTGGCAAAATTGCTTCTCACCTGATGCTTTCAACGGTTCTAACCGATGACCTTCGTGTTGTTTCATAAAAGCACGCCAGTCGTCGCCGGGTATCTCCTCGACCTCGCCGTCAATGTAGACATACTGAGGAGCTCTATCGCAGGATGTTACGTGATGCACGGCGTCGCAGTTGCGACACCAGATGAATCTATCACTAACCATAATTACGCTGCTCCAGAGGCACTGCGGCCGAGGCGACAGCTTTAGAAGGGAATCTCATCATCACTGTCGTGCCGATACCCGGTTCACTTTTAACCTGAATTGCACCACCGATCAGCTCGGCCATTCGCCGAGCCACGGTGAGACCCAGCCCTAGCCCGGAGAACGAACGATGGATGGAGTTGTCAACTTGTTGAAAGGGCTCGAAAACTGAATCCATCTTACTCTTGTCAATGCCGATTCCGGTATCGGAAACCTCTAGATCGAGGATTCCTCGATCCGCAGATACACGAGCTTTCACTCGGATTTCTCCCATCGAAGTAAACTTGACTGCATTGTTGAATATATTTTGAAAGATTCTTTCCACCTTGGCACGGTCGCTGATAATCGATGCTCCGCCCTCTGGGATGTCGATTGTCAAGGTCAAGTTCTTTTCCCCGATCGTTCGCTGATAACGCTTCACGGTTTCATCGACGATCTGGCGCGCATCGAATTTTTCGATGATGGGTGAGGTGTCGCCAGAGCTGAGTGACGTCATCCACAAGACGTTATCAATCAACTCCAACAATTCTTCGGAGTTGCGGTAGACCGTCTCGAGGACCTTTTGCTGCTCTTCGCTGAGCTTGCCAATAACCTGGTTGAGCAATAAGTAGACAAAGCCCACAACCACGCTTAACGGCGTTCGCAATTCATGCGACACGTTGGATAGGAAGTCCGATCTTACTTGTCGCAGCTTAGTCTTCGCCCCGCGCCGCTCAATACCGCGGCGGACAAGAGATAGAATGTGATTTACGTCGAAAGGTTTAGAGATGTAATCGAACGCGCCGAGGCGGAGTCCTTCGATAGCTGTGTCCAAAGAGCCGTAACCTGTGATGATGATTGCTTCGATATCCGGGTCGTGCTGTTTCACCTTTTCCAAAACATTGATGCCGGTAAAACCTGGCATCTTGAGATCCAATGTAACTAAGTCCACCGGAAACTTGTTTAGGAAATCGACTGCTTGACCTCCCCGCTCGGCGACATGAACGGTGTAATAGGGATTGAGAATCATCTTCAAGGATTCTCGAGGTCCCATTTCGTCATCTACGACAAGAATGTGCGGCTTGTTCGAATCCATAGCCCGCTCCTCAAGCAAAAAGCGTGCTAATTGGCTTTGTCTAAGAAAACTAAGAACTTACAAGGAAATTGGAGGCTACAGAGGTTAAATGGAAGGATTAACGGTACAAATTTGTCCAAAATTGTCGATTTATGTCGATAGCTTCGGCTCGTCTCCGCTATGCGGCTCGTTTATCTTCAGCTTTTCAATTCGGTATTTTAGAATCCGCCGGCTGGTGCCCAGCAATAAAGCGGCTTTGGTCTGGTTAAAGCCGGTCCGTTGCAGCGCCTTAACAATAAGCTCTCGTTCGAATTCGTCCACAGCTTCGCTGAGAGGTCTTGAGCCACTCAGGACATCCTCTTTCAGGGTCGCAGTCTGATCTGTCGAGCGCATTCCGACGGGCAGGTCACGGAGCATGATCTGTTCATGCGGCGTGAGTATTGTCAGCCTTTCAATCAAGTTCTCAAGCTCACGAATGTTGCCCGGCCAATGGTATGCCGTAAAAAAGTCGACTACTTCCGGAGACAAGCTTTTAACCGCAATGGAATGCTCTTGCGCCTTCAGTCTCAGGAAATGATCTAGAAGTAGCGGGATGTCCTCGCGCCGTTCCCGAAGCGCAGGCAAATAAAGAGAGACGACGTTGAGGCGGTAAAACAAATCCGGCCGGAACTCACCCGCTTTTGCCAAGATTTCTAAATCCCGGTTACTTGCAGCTATCACCCTCACATCAACTTTGATGTCATCGGTGCCACCGAGCCGTGTGAAGGTTTCTTGCTCGATGGCGCGCAGGAATTTTGCTTGTGTGCTGAGATTAAGCTCGCCAATTTCGTCAAGAAAGAGGGTGCCACCATGGGCAAGCTCGAACCGACCAATTTTCTTTTGCGATGCATTAGTAAAGGCACCCTTCTCATAACCAAACAGTTCACTTTCAATCAAAGTATCGGGCAATGCGGCGCAGTTCACAACGATGAACGGCTTCGAGCGGCGATCGCTATTGTAGTGAATCGCGCGTGCGATCAACTCCTTGCCTGTGCCGCTTTCGCCTTGAATCAAGACGGTAGATTTCTTAGCCGCCACCATGCTGACGGCTTTGAAAACATCTATAATTTGTTTGGATTTGCCGACGATATGATCGATCCCATATTTCCGGCCGACCTCTTCCTTTAACCGCTCCAGTTCCTTTGAGAGCTGAACTTTCTCGAACGCATGCTCGACCCGTAGCCGCAATTCTTCAACGTCGAAAGGCTTAGTCACGTAATCGAAGGCCCCAGTGCCTTTAGCGGTAAAGGCGGTTCGCGCCGTATTAAGACCGGTCAACATTATTACCTGACACTCAGGATGAACTGATTTCATCTGTTTCAAAACCGACAGTCCATCAGCGCCGGGCATGACAATGTCCAGCAATACGATATCAGGTTTTTCTTCAGTCAGTTTCTGGACGCCGTCGTTTGCAGTAGCTGCCTCGACCACACGAAAGACTTTGTCGAAAACCATTTTGAGTGAATGCCGGACCCCCGGCTCATCATCTATAACCAACAATACGCCTTGAGTCATGTCGCTTTTCTTTTCCCGGTTAAACAATGGGAAACTCCATTGTCACGATCTCTTTCTCAGCATCGGTGCTATCAACAGCAATCTCACCACCAATACGTTCGACCAGCTGCTTTGCCAATAAGATTCGCAGGGGCAAAATACTTTCCCCCGCAGCTTCGTTCAGAGAACCGAGATATTGAGTAATCGAGGCCATCCGAGGTCCTTCACGGACATAGGATATTACCACCGTCCCCGTCTGCTGAATCTCCACGCCGATCTCAGTGCCCATTTTTGCCTGCGATACTACCGTCGAGAGAACATTCTTAAGAATGTAGTCCAGCTGGCTTTCATCGGCAAAGATCGTTGGGCCGGCGCTGCTACTTTGTAAGCGGACAGCAGCTTGACGTTTTCCGCACTGCTCTCGGAGTTCATCAACTGTTGAGCGCAAGCGTTCCTCAAGCGGTACGCGATCTATCCGAGGTTGACTGAAGTCGGCAAATTCGATCATCGTTTCGAGCAGATCGTCCATTCGCTCGATATCAGTGCTGACCACGTCTCGAAAACGCGCCCGAAAGTCCTCGTCTTCATATCGATCGTCGAGCAATTGCGCGAAGGTCTTGATGGTCACCATCGGATTTTTCATCTCGTGAGCCAACTCATGTATCAAAACCTTGAGTTCGCTCGCTTGTTCACTGCAGGCGGTTTGGCCTACTTGAGAGGCTGGAACTTGTCTACCAGCCATCCAAGAGGAGGAGACCACCTTAAGATTGGTCCGCTTCTCTTCTGGCGAACTAAATTCCTCCAAACCTGCAGATTCCTGCGCTTCACTGGTTCCGGAAAAATCGAAAACCAGATCGTGTGCCTCAATTGTGCTCTTACGTCCAACTGCGAGGGTTCGAGCGATAACGGTTTCCAACTCGCTTAGGTTGCCGAAC
>JAICEJ010000223.1 GCA_025924215.1 Candidatus Binatia bacterium | reverse complement strand
CTTTAGCGGCGACGTCTATGCGATGCCGGAAGGAACCCTATTTTTCCCCGACGAGCCGATCTTACGTGTGATCGCGCCCATCGCCGAATCCCAGTTGGTCGAAAGCCGGTTGATCAATCTACTTCATTTTCAGACTCTGATCGCTTCAAAAGCGGCGCGCTCGGTGTTGATGGCGCCAGACAAGCTTCTGGTGGATTTTGGCTTGCGGCGCGCCCACGGGGCAGAAGCCGGATTATTGGCGGCGCGCGCGAGCTACCTCGCTGGTTTTGCCGGCACCGCGACAGTCATGGCGGCGCCCCTTTTCGGGATCCCGGTTTACGGCACGATGGCCCATTCGTTCGTGCAGGCGCACGATGATGAGGCCGCCGCCTTCGATCACTTCGCGCATTCATTGCCGGAGAACGTCATCCTGCTGATCGATACTTACGATACGGAAGCCGCTGCGGAAAAGGTCGTTCGTCTCGCGCCCAAGCTGTTGCGCGACGGCATCAAAATTAAAGGAGTGCGGCTGGATAGCGGCGATTTGGCCGATCATGCATTCAAGGTGCGACGTATTCTCGACCACGGTGGTCTGAAAGACACCACGATCTTCGCCAGCGGCAGCGTCGATGAATACATCGTTGAGCGCCTGATGCAGCAAAACGCACCCATCGACGGATTCGGCATCGGCACGCACATGGATACTTCCGTCGATGCTCCTTATTTAGATTGCGTCTACAAATTGGTTGAATACGCCGGCAGAGCGCGGCGCAAGCGCTCGGAAGGGAAGGTCGTGTGGCCGGGGCGCAAACAGGTGTTTCGCCGCTACGGCGCAGATGGCGGCCTGGGCGGCGACATCCTTTCGGTCGAGGGCGATCGATTAGAAGGCGAGTCCTTAATCACACCGGTGATGAAAGGAGGGCGGCGCCTCTCACCGGCCGAGTCTTTACAACAATCCCGGCAGCGGGCGCTGGGGGAGCTGAAGCGTTTACCCGAATCGCTCAAGAGTTTAGAAGCTGCCCCGCGCTATACGGTGAACGTTTCCGAAGCGCTGAAAAATCTCGCCGTCGAAGTTGACGCGCTCCAAGCCCATGCCTACCGTCGAGATTGAGAGTCGCACTGGAGAAAAAGTCCTCATCCGAACTTTGCCTGCGGACTTGCCGCCTGCGGAATTTATTCGACGCCTTCGCTGCGGGAATACCTACCTATGACAGAAGAGCTGGCCTGACGCTCCAAAACGATCCTGTCCTTTACTTAATCCCAGATGCGGATCGAAAAGGCGAATCGGTTGTTTCGATCGTTCCCGCTCTGTAGTGCCGAGACTCAATTTTCTTGTAATAGGCTGCACATTCTTCTTCTCGGCCGCGCACGATTCTTTTGCTTGCGAGCGGGCCGCGCTGGCTGGTGATGACCGTGCATTGTCTTTCGCCGCCATGCCCATCGTAGTAAATCACCACCCAATCTTTGGTCTTTTTCATTTCATGAGCGTGCGCGGTGTTGGAGAAAAACGCGCTGTAATGGCGTTGGCCGCGCCGAGTGTGCAGTATCGGCAGCCAAGCTTCGCGGTTTGGGTTGAAGCGCCGTGGCGCAATCGTAAGCAGCCGGCCCGCTGCGGCTTGTTCTCGATATTCACGATCAACATCGAAAATCTCTGCGACCGAAGGTTCTTCGTGCTTCCCCGGGGTGGGGCGAAGTTGGATTCCTCCGAGGCGGCTCGCCAGTGAATCCATGATTCCGGCGATGCGCTTTTCGCCAAGTCCCATCAAATCTTTTAGGCGGCCGTCATGGGCCGCGGCCTCCAACTGTTCCAGTGTGTGGATGTTCAATTCATCTTGCAGGCGCGCGGCTAAAATTTTGCCGATACCGGGCACCGACCTTAAGAGGAGCCCGCTATCGCTCTCGCCGCGCAGGCGATCGAGCATCGGCAGGCGACCAGTAATAATCAAGGTCGCAATGGCACGCGCGAGACTCGGACCGACGCCGGGTATTTGACGCAGTGCTGGCTCACCGCCTTTTTCAAAGATGTTGACCACTGAGGGCCCGAGGCGGCGCAGGTTTGCCGCGGCTTTTTGATAGGCCTGAACCCGGTAAGGGTTCGCGCCCTGTCCGCTTAAGATCTGCGCGACCTCGTCGAGACGGCGCGCAATTTTAAGATTGACCCCCTTATCTGAGCTAGCAGAAAATGTTTCAGTCACTTTCATAGGGTTGACAATTCAGCTGCCTCGTCATCGAGAATTTCGATCTCGGACGGGAATACATAATCAATTGTGCCAATGTCCCATTGGACGCTGATAAGCCGACGCCCGAGATTGTCGAGGTCATGCTGAATGGTCCCTTCGGTCGATTTGTTTATGAATCCCCGATGACTCCTCACGGCGGTTGTGGCGCGACATCTGGTTCCTGTTAGATTCCTGTCAATCATCGTTAGCTTCCTTTCTTCTCCTCCGTTCAGTTAAACGGAGAGCAACCGATATGCCATAGGTGCTCACAGGTTTCTTCACAGCGTCGGCTCTCTTCCTAAGATTCCAAGTGAGTTGAGTCTAAAGAACGCTTGGCTTCGAGGTAAAGGTTTAGCCTGCTTGCGCGCTGCTCGTGAAGACTTCGTCGCAGTAGGCAAGCCGAACGTTGACGAATAGCAGAGTCGAGTGGAACGAGACTAAATTCAGAGTATGACGCTGGACCGCGGTAGTGTGGATCGGAATTCAACGCGCCGTTTGCGGCGATTTCGAGACGAGCTTTCCAATCTGGGAGATTTCGTTTCCAAGCAGTGCAATGAGATCATCCATGGTGACGATTCCAAGAACGGTCTCCAGGCTGTCCATTATCGGTATCCGCCGAACATGGTGCGTGTGCATCAGCGACATCACATCCAACACGTCCCGATCAACGGAAATGCGCACCGGATCTCGGGTCATCACTTCCTCTACCATGGTGGTTAGCGGATCTCTTTCTTCTCCTGCTACTTTCATGGCGATGTCACGATCGGTTAGAATGCCGCACATCTTATCGTGGCTTTCAACAACAAGGCAGCCGAGGTTTTTGTCCTTCATCAGCCAGCAAGCCTCTGCGATGCTCCTTTCCGGCGAAATAGTACTCACGCGCTTCTGGCAAAACGCTCGTAGAGACATCGAGTACCTCCCTATTCCCTCATTGTTCCTCGGGCGTTGGTTTGTCCGGGGCGATAAAATCTTTCTCTTCTTCGGTGCTCTCGGCTATGTCTTCAGTTCCAGACGCCTCTTGCCCGGCAGCGAGCAGCTCAGGCGGGGTTTCTTTGGAGCGGTCTTCACGCTCCCATAGCAGCTCTTCCACCTGGATTCGATCTACGACTTTAGGGAGGCCAAGAACATCTGTCATTATCTTCAGCAGGATCTGGTGTTCGGCTTCGCTGGGAAGCGCTCCGGTCAGATAAACAACCCTCTTGCGGCAGACGATCCGCAGCTCTTCGGTATCGATTCGGCCGTCTTCCTTCAGATGGTCACGAATAACCTGGACCCACTCAGCGTCGTCGAGTGGGCTCAAATCTGGCGGGACCGGCGCGGTTGACGCAATCTCCGGTTCTTCGGCTGGAGCAGCGGTTTGTTGCTCGTCTCTCGCTTCGCAGTCCGTACAGCGCCGGGTTGCCGGTAAAGCGCGAAGCCGATCCACGGGTATGTAATGGCCGCATCCTTCGCAGAGGCCATAAACACCTTTGAGGATGCGTTGAAGCGCCGCATCCACTTCGCGCACCGTCTGCAAAGTTCTATCGTCCAGGTGATTCAGCACCCGTGCCGACTGTTCTTCTTGAGCATGCTCTTCCAATTCGCTTTCGCGTTCTGCAGCGATCGATTCCAGACCCTCTTCGGCTTTTCTAAATGCTTCCAAGTAATGCTTACGCTGCTTGCGCAACTGCTCGGCGAATGTCTCGATAAGATTGTGCTCCATACATCACCTCTCGGTTCTCGCCCATTAAGAGGGGGCAAAGTGCATGCCAGTACGTTCGGGATCGTCTGGCTCTTAGGTTGGTCGTCGAACAAAACATTACTGGGTTAAGCGTATAAAACTTGTGCCCAGAGTCCGAGAAGTTTGTCAACGCCGATAAAAATAGCCGCACATTCTCTCAAGTTTGAGAATTGCTATGCTGCCCGGGACAGGGGTCGGCTATTAAATCGATTGCCAGTTGCTTGCTGTGTGACTATTTTCGTGAACGGGTATCAAGGAGAGGTAGAAATAAAATCCGGCAGCTGGTTGATGCTCATGTGGGTTAGGGCCGAGTTGATGACGGCGGGAATGACATCGCGGCACGGGCTGATTCGATTGCAAAGCGCCGCGGTAACCGGTTGCTACCCCGTGAAACTGAAAATTATGCGACGCTTTTCTCTTTTGACTGTTCTCCCGCGCTCACCGATTCCAAGACTTCAATAACTCGTTCATCCGTTACCTGAGAGAAATCGTCAAAATATTGCCCCACGGCCATAAAGTCTTCAGGCGTATCTAAGTAAACTATCTCATCCGCATATTTCCTGATCTCCCGTAACGTCGACACAGGAAGGACCGCAACAGCTCCAACCAGCTTAGCTGGACGTTGCTCGCGGACTGAGCGGAGCGCGGCAATCATGGTGGCGCCGGTGGCGATGCCGTTGTCCACAACAATGACGACGCGGCCCGAGGGATTGATAGGAGAACGGAGAGGCGTGTACCGTGCGCGGCGCCGTCGCAGGGTCTCGAGCTGCTCTTCTTTTTCGCGAGCCAGATATTGCGCGCTGATTTCCAACTCGGCTGCGACATCCGTTAAGTAGACCCGTCCTTTTTCGTCAACGGCGCCAATAGCGAACTCCGGCTGCCCCGGCGCACCGAGTTTGTGCACCAGCACAACATCCAATTCGCCTTGAAGACCATCAGCGATGATCTTCGCCATAGGCACCGCTCCACGTGGGATTCCTAAAACCAGCGGTTTCTGTCCCTGATACTTGGCCAATTTTTGGACCAGAAGTCTGGCCGCGTGCTCGCGATCTTTGAATATCATCGCTATCTCCTCTTCCTACAAACTAAGCGCCTGTGCTGCACATCACCACGTAAGAAGTCTTGCATTCTCCGGCCTTGCCGGTTTTATGACCAGAGGCTGCAATGAAAAGTCGCACGGCACGTGCCATATTGCCAGATTCCTATAAAGCTCGGAAAACGAACTTACCTAGGGCGGCTCTCACCGTACAATTTTCAACTTTGCATTTTTAGCAGCGAAATTTTCTCACTTTCTGAACGGAAGTGATGAAGACGAACTGATTGGCGCTGTATCGAGCAAATGTTTTTTGGCATTCAATATGCTCCATTAAAGAAGCGACACCGCGGAAAACTCACCGTAAAGCAGGGGGTGCGATCATTAACATTCCAATACAAATTACATTCAAAAACATGCTGTCTTCCGAGGCCATCGAAGCCAACATTCGTGACAAAGCAGAAAAGCTGGAGTCCTTCTACGATAAGATTATGGGCTGTCGGGTACTTGTCGAGGCGCCACACCACCACCATCGCGCAGGGCAGCGTTACCACGTGCGCATTGATCTCACTGTTCCAGGCCGGGAAATCGTCATCAAGCGTGCACCAAGGCTGATTACCGCAAAGCCGTTGCGTTCTCAGAAAGACGCCAATGGCCTGGAGCTGGAAGAGAGTCGGGAACCGAGCAAATACGCCGTCCATGACGACATTTTGTTAGCGATTCGCGATGCGTTCGATGCGGCGCGGCGTAAGCTTCAGGACTATGCCCGCCGTGAACGCGGAGTAGTGAAGGTGCACGAGGGCTCCCCCCATGGCCGAGTTATCAAAGTTTTTCCGGAAGAGGGTTTTGGTTTCCTCGAAACGCATGACGGACGGGAAATCTATTTTCACGAACACAGCGTCTTGGAATCCGGTTTCGGTGGGCTGAAGGTCGGGACCGAGGTGCACTTCGTCGAGGAAGCCGGTCAAAAAGGTCCCCAGGCCAGTACGGTGATGCCGGTCAAGCACCATGATATGACGAGATGAATTTTGTTAAACGAGATTTGCTAACTCTAGCTCCGACGCGACGGCTCGCCGCTGTGGAAGAAAGTGTCCGCGCCACTTGAGGTACCCTGACCGGGCCGCAAGAGAGATTCCCCGGCGTGTTATCGGAGAAGACCGGTGACGATCATGTCAACGGCCCGTTCAGGACTCAGCCCATGTGCCATTAAAGTATCGAGTTGCTTTTTATCGATACTCCCGATAGCGGCTTGATGTGTGCCCCTAGCCAGCGGATGGCTCACGCTTACAGCAGGGATTGCGCGGGCTGCTGCTTGGTCCTTGACGATTTCTAAACACTTAACGTTTCCTCTTGCGCCTTCGGAATTTTCCTGCTGTCGTTCCCGTGACCTCCGCCTTGGCGTGATCTTCCAAAGCTACGCAGATTTTCACGAATCCCCAGGAAAATTTTCCCGCGACGATAACTTTTTTCATCGATATTGGTCTCGTCGTTGGCATGGCCGAATAATCTGGACGACAATTTTACAACGGCCTGTTCTTGCGTCTCGACGTGGTATTTTGTCCTAGTCTGCCGACTCTTCCTTTGATCAATAAAAAATCTGATAAGTAGCGGGCACGCGGTCAGACCCGGACATGCGCATTTGGTAACACGATTATCCCCCCCCGAGTTGATGCCATATCATTTACGTGACCGGTGCCAGCGCGCGGGGCTAGATCGATTCCGATGAATGCTAAAAAAATCCAGTCCTTCTTCAATGCTGCGATGTTCCACGATTAACTTTTTAATTGCGTGTGGTGATTTGGGCATGGCAATTGCGCATTATGTGAGACTGGAGGATTAAAATGGACGTACTATTTTTCACACTTGCGCGACTGGCAAATGGAACCTTCCATGTTGCTAGACCACTGACACGGCCTAATCGCCATCAAAAAATCATCAAATGCGCGGCATGCGAGGAGACCGCGAGGAACAAAGGTGCCAACAGCTCTTCAGCGAAGCCGAATAATAAGAGCTCGGGAAAGAAACATTGAGAGGGGGCATATCGAAGTAAGAAGTGCCGCCTGAAAGGAGGCCGTGTACTTTACTCAATGTGCGGCCGAGAAGTCAGTCGAGACTATCCTCGGGCATTTCTCTTCGAACTGAAAGGCGCTGAAAATCGTCGAGTGCGCGAGAAGGTCAGCAATGAGGTAGAGAAGAATTCGCCGTATGAGAGATTGATGTATACCAAATTATTGATCCCATTGGACGGATCGCGGCTAGCGGAAGGGGTTCTGCCCTACGCGCGTTTACTTGCTCATGGGCTCAATGTGCCCGTCGAGCTCTTGCGCGTCAACGATCCCGCCGAGAGTGGTTCCTATTTGGCACCCATTCACCGGGATGAATACTTTGAAAAAATAGCAGCGTCTTTTTCAATACCGACGAACGTTACGCATAGAGTGGAGGCGGGAAATCCAGCTACTGCCATCGTCAGGCTCGGCGCTGCCCAACCAGGCGCTCTGATTATGATGGTTAAGCACGGCGAGCGCGGGCTTCAGCGCTGGCTGTTAGGAAGCATTGCAGAGAACGTTCTACATAAAGCGACAAACGACTTGTTGTTAGTGCAACCCTCAGATAAAAGCAGTGGCGAGGCACGGTTAAACAGTGCTTTCGTGCCATTGGACGGTTCCGAGTTGGCTGAACAGGTATTTTCCACTGTCACTGAACTAGCCACTCGATTGCAGTTGGAAATCTGTTTGATGCATGTTGT
>JAICEJ010000222.1 GCA_025924215.1 Candidatus Binatia bacterium | reverse complement strand
CTTTCCCGTCCAATTCCCGCTCGATTCGGTCGAACGCTTTTGCAATTTCTGCCTTCGCGTTGTCCATCCGCTGGCTGTCCCTTTCGCCTTCCGGTTTGCGAATTTCCTGAATGATGTGAACAAAATAAGCATTGAAGTGATTGTCGCGAAAATCCTCCATTAAGCGCGCCCGGGCGCGTCCTTCCGAGTCTTTGGGCATCAATGGCGGATAAGGATACTCGTCCTCCAGGTATTCGTTGATGATGGTCGAATCATAGATAACAAATCCCTCGTCGTCCAAAGTTGGAATCTGACCGAACGGATGAAGTTTGAGGTACTCCGGGTTTTTCTGCTCCCGCTTAGTAAGATCGACATTGACTCGCTCGAACTCCAATCCTTTCTCAATCAGCGCAATTCTAACTTTGCGGGAATTAGTCGACGGGGGGAAAGTATACAACTTGATCATCATCAGCCTCCTAGAAGTGTCACCACAGCATTCACTGAAATTATACTAACATAAGGTATTACACGCTGCGAGCATTTTTCCTAAAACTGGCGGCGAAATCATGTGTATTTACCGCCGCAGATTCGGGAGGATGGTCGCTCTAAGGAGGAGACTTGTCGCTACGCCGGTGCTTATCTAATTCTTCGTTCAAGGTCGAAGCAGTTTACACCCGCGACTCACCCGACGGTCTAACCCCGAGCCCGAAGCACTGCCTTAAGCTTGAGCGGTTGCGTTCCTCTAAGCACGACGATCTCGACCTCATCACCAGGTTTCTTGCTGACTAAGGCGAGCATCAGATCCTCCAGATTCTGAACCTTAGTTTCAGCCAACATGACGATCACATCTCCCGCACGAAGACCGGCTAGCGCAGCCGGGCTTCCGGCCGAAACTCCGGCGAGCCGCACTCCTCTATCCGTCCCCGAATAGTCCGGAATACTGCCGAGATAGGTCGTCGAAGCGGGCCCTTCGCTGATCGCCTGGTCGTGCGGTACCGATGGCAGGCTGACAAAGTTCAGTGGTGCATTGGTGTTGGCGATTGACCGAATCGTAGCCACAACCAGCTCGCTGATCTTCGCCATTCCTTCCAGATTGAGCTTGTCCCAAGTATCGCTGGGCGCATGATAATCGGAATGCACGCCGGTAAAGAAATGAAGCGCGGGAATCTTTTTGCTGTAAAAAGACATGTGATCGCTCCGTCCGATCCCATCGGACTCGCCGATCTCCAATCCCAATTCCGTAGCCGCACTCTTTACGATGCCGCTAAATTCTTGGGCAGTACGTGTGCCGAATACGGTCACTCGACCGTCGCGTAAACGGCCCACCATGTCGAGGTTGATCATCGCCTTGGTCGAAGATAGTGGGACGGCGGGATGATTGACATAGTGTCGCGATCCGAACAGTCCTAACTCCTCCGCCGAGAACGCGGCAAAGACGATCGTTCTTGCCGGTTTGATATCGCTTTCGCTCAGTTGCCGCGCGAGATCCAGCAGTACAGCGATGCCCGAGGCATTGTCATCGGCGCCGTGATGAATCTGTCCCTCAGTGCTCGAATTGCGCGTGCCATAGTGGCCAAAGCCGATGTGATCGTAATGCGCGCCAATCACGACACTGTCATTTTTTAGATGAGGATCCGAACCGGGAAGAACGGCGACAACGTTCTCTGTGGGCTGGCGCATCTCTTCCAGATTCACCTCTAATTTCACCGTACTGGCGGGCACCTCCATCGACGCCGGTTTCTCCTCATAATCGATTTGGCCGCGCAACTCTGTTAGCGAAACACCATGGCTCTCCAACCATTTTTCGATTGGTGCGCGCCGTGCCTGCGCGGCTGCCAAACCGGTGCCGCCGCGCCACAAGCTGTTTTTGGTGGAGATGAGTTCACCTTTGGCATTGTCTTGATGATGCAGATCCACCAAGATCATGCCGATAGCGCCGTGATCCCGCGCATTATTTGCTTTGTTACGGAGCGCAGCGTGAACCGAATTGTTAGGATACTTACGGAACGGACTGTTGGCGTGCTTGGGCGGCGGTTCGTACCGCAGGACGATGACAATTTTCCCTTTGGCATCAATGTCCCGATAATCGTCATAGCCATACTCTTTTATGGTAATGCCATAGCCGGCGAAAACGACTGGCGCTTCTACTTTTTTTGAAGCGGAAAAACCTAATGGAGTCCAATCCTGGTTCAATGTTAGAGCTGGTCCATTGTCCAACGTGAGACTTGTAGGCTGATTGACCCTTACACCCGTGGCAACTTCAAAGGATTGGAGGTAGCCGCCGTTTTCACCTCCAGGTTGCAGGCCGAGCTTGGCAAACTCGCCGGCGATGTAGTCACGGGCAAGCCTTATACCGGGAGTATCGATGCCGCGACCCGTGAGCTTATCGGATGCTAGGAAACGCGCGTGACCCTTCAGAACGTCGACGCTGGAGGTTAGAGACGGGATCTCGAGAGGCCAAGCAGAAAACGCAAACAGTAAGCTGAGAGAAACAAATAGTCCAAGCGCAGGAGCACGCCTCGAGTCATAACCGTGTGACTTTTGCATACGTTAGTTTTTCAATTTCTGTTGAGACATGACAAAGCTGTCAGTAAACTAACAAACCGGCCCAGCCTTTGAAACATGCAATCGTCATCCTCGATTGGCACAAGGTTATCACTGATTGGCGGTGACCTTATAATCGCCGACGCAACGCCTTTCATCACAAGTTGCAAAAAGATACTATGAGTTGAAATTACTTAAGGGAGGTAAATGATGGGGGCAAAAACAATCGTCGTCTACACGCAGCCGGGTTGAGGACCTTGTCACAAGGAGGTGGAGTTTCTATCTCAAAAGGGCGTCGAGTTCGTCGAAAAAAATGTGCGCGCCGATAAGGCGGCATTGAAAGAGTTGATCGACATGGGCTATCAAAGCACGCCCGTGACAATTGTCGATGGGGAAGCGGTAGTTGGGTTTGATCAGATAAAGATAATGGAACTCATCGGCATCGAAACCTAAGCGGCCGAACGTTGCCTCGCCGGCAATAGGCTACAGTCGCGGGACTAGATCCGAAATGACTCTCAACGCGTCCACTATGGATGTGAGGATCAGAATGAATGGCTCGCGGTAAGGGGAGCAGTTTGTTCAAATTTTATCACTCATGGCTTCTCGGTTCGGATTCTGACCCGCGCCTCTCTCTGTTTAATAGCCCAGCTTTTCGATTTCATCGTCGTCTAGACCGAAGTAGTGGCCGATCTCGTGTATTACGGTAAGTCGAATCTGTTCACGCAGTTCGTCCGGGTCGGGGAAGTCGCTGAGCAGAGGTTCGGAGAACAGAGTGATTTTGTCCGGCAAGATCGGCGGATCGAACGTGGACCGGTCGGGCAAAGGGACTCCTTCGTAGAGCCCGTAGATGACCTCTTCGTCAGATTCTAAATCCATTTCTGCCAACTGATGTTTGCTCGGTCTTTTCTGCACTACGATCTCGATATTATGCAACTGCCTTCGGAACTCCTCGGGTAATTCGTCGAGCACGCGGGCAGCTTCTTCTCTTAATTCTTTGTCATTCAATGCTAAAATGCTTGCACGAATGGACAATCGAGTTCAAGGAGTATCGGTGCGGAAATCATTCCTAGCGCTGTGCGGTTTGCTGTCGTGGCTGTCGCTCGGAATTCAAATCGTTCATGGCCAGATCGTCGCATCCACGCTGCCGATCACGGACGACCTCGATCGTGAGTCGCTCCGGCTCGCTACCGATCGCAGCATATCCTATTTGAGGAAGCTTCCAGCGGATCGCATCATCGGAGAGCAACCCCGGCAAGTTAGTGCCGGGCAAGTCCTGACCAGTCTTGCGGCTTTCCATCGATTGCTTGATCGCTGGAGCTGTTGGCAGTGTTTCGTTGAAGAATTTCAATCCCGTTTCGAATTGGTACCGTCAAGCCCAGATGAGCAGCAGAGAGAAGTGTTATTTACCGGTTACTATCAACCGGTCATCGAAGGCAACCTTGTCGAAACCAGCGAATACCGCTATCCGATCTATGGCAAACCGACGGATCTGGTGATCCTTGGTGCGGTTGTGGAAGGTTCCGGCCACACCGCAAAAGAAATGAGCGGGCATGTCGAGCGCTTTGTTCCTTACTACACTCGCCGTGAGATCGATCACGCCGGGTTGTTGCGCGGTCGTGGGCTTGAGATCGCCTGGGTCAAGGATCCCATCGAGTTATTTTTTCTTCACATCCAGGGTTCAGGTGTTTTGCGCCTGCCGGATGGAAGGCAGGTGCATGTCGGTTATGCCGGTCAAAACGGCCGTCCCTATCGGAGTATCGGCCGGCTACTCATCGACCAAGGCAAAATCTCCCAAACCGAGATGTCGATGCAGCGCTTACGCCGTCACTTGGCGGAAAATCCTGAGCAGCGCGACGAGATAATGGCGCATAATGAGAGCTACGTCTTTTTTCGGGTTACTGAAACAGGTCCTTTTGGCAGTCTCGAAGTGCCGGTGACTCCGGGACGATCGATTGCGACCGATTCTCGTCTTTTTCCCAAGGGAGCCGCGGCGCTGATCTACAGTGAAGGTCCGGTTCTGAATGACGCCGGACGATTGATCGGCTGGCGGCCTTTTGTTCGCTTCGTGCTCAATCAAGATACCGGCGGCGCGATCCGCGGTTTTCAACGCGCGGATCTTTATATGGGCAGCGGTGATGATGCTGGCGCTCACGCGGGCTATATGAATAGCCCCGGAAAGATCTATTTTCTGATGTTGAAGAACTCGGGCCGGGGAGCGCAACCTCGTTAAATAGAGAGGCGGACTCTCCGTTCATCCTGAGCGCGGTTTGCTCTTGAAATTCTGCTGGGCGGAAGAGTAGCGTACTAAATACTTCGAATATGGAACGACACAGCGAGACGCGGCGGCTCAAGTTGGCGCTCGCCATCAGCCTCGGCTACTTCTTCGCGGAGCTAATTGCGGGTTTTCTCACCAATAGCCTGGCCTTGCTTTCGGATGCCGGGCATATGCTGTCCGATATCGGCGCTATCGTCGTCAGTCTTTTTGCCTTTCGAATGGCGCGGCGGCCGGCTACGGCGGAGAGCACCTACGGCTATCATCGCGCGGAAATTTTAGCCGCTCTGTTTAATGGTCTGGCACTCTGGCTGATTGTCGGCGTGATTTTTGCCGCGGCATACAATCGACTCAACAATCCACCGGAAGTAGAGAGCCTCGGCATGATCATTGTCGCTACAGTTGGTTTGATGGTGAACATTGCCGCCGGCTACATTCTCTACGAATCGCATCACCATAATCTCAATCTGCACGGCGCGTTCATGCATGTGATCAGTGATGCCATTGGCTCCGTGGGCGCCATTGTCGCCGGGCTTATGATGTATTTTACCGCTTGGTATCTGGCCGATCCGTTGATCAGTGTCTTTATCGGATTATTGATCCTGTACTCGTCTTGGAACTTGATTAGAGAGGCGCTGAGCATTCTTATGCAGTCGGTTCCCAAAACGATTCGACTCGAAGAAGTCCAGCGCACCATCGAGGATGTGAAAGGCGTCATGGCGGTTCACGATCTTCATGTTTGGGCGGTGACTTCGGGGATCTTCACCCTCAGCGCGCACGCCGTCGTTGTCAACGGCGAAGACTTTCATCAAGTTTTGAACGGTATCGAAGAAACCCTCAAGCAGCGTTTCGGCATCGAGCACACGACCATTCAATTGGAAACCGAGAGCCGCGAAGAAACGGAGTTCAAAGGTTTTTAGTGCAGCTGGGAGTTTGGTCGGAAGGATTTTCTCGAAGCGCGGCAAGTAACACTGTTCGACTCAGGAGACGCTTGAGCTAGCCAGAGCGGACTTGCGTGACGGCAGTAAGAGCGCCATCAATGCCACGCTGACTAAAGAAAGCAATCCCAGCATCCAGAATATTGTCGGTAGCTCTGCGGTTATCAAGAGCAAGCCGACCACAGACGTTGAGATAGTCTTTGAAGCCTGTTGAATCAGGCGATCGAAAGACACGATGCCGCCGCGCATTTGAAGCGGCGCATTCTGCGTGAGCAGGCTCTTTTGCATCGGCGAGATGACACCGTTGGCGATGCCATAAAAAAATAATGCGCCGCCTACCAACCAGACGCCTGGCATAAACGGCACCGCCACCAACGCGATGCCACTGACCAAGAAGGCGATAAACAGTACCTGGGCCTTGTCCCTGCCCGCCGCCACTCTCCCTGCTTGACTGGAAGTGATCATCGCGCCCACTGAAAAAAAGACATACAACAAGCCCGCTGTTGCCGTCGAGATGCCGTGGGTGCGCACAAGAAAAAGGGGAAAGAAAGTCAGAAATCCATAGTCGAGGAAGAAGCGCAAGAAACCTGCCGCAAAAGCGACGACTAAGCGGGGATGGCGCGTTAGCTTCAGCATCTCGCCCAAATAAGCGCGGGTTCCGCTGGTTACGCTGCCTTTGGTTTCGGGCATCCAGAAAAACGTCATGATCCCCAACGGCACGGTGATGATATAAAGAGTGAAAGGCCAGTACCAGGCAAACGCCGCCAACAGTCCGCCCAGCGGCGGCAGGATCATGTAGCCGATGCGATCGAGAAACACCTTCAAACCTTGGCCGGCGATCTCCTCGTCGCCGTCGAGTAAATCGCCTATCAGAACAATCGTGAGCGGAATCACGGCGCTGAAACCAATTCCCTGAATCGCGCGAAACACCAGCAGCCAGGTAAAGCTGGTCGCCAGTGCCATCGCCGTGCCGCTGATGCCGAATAATATGAGCCCGCCGGCGAGAAGCAATCTTCTGCCGTACATATCGGCGATCACCCCAAAGATCGGTGACAGCACAATGGCCGGCGCGGTGAAAACAGTCATGATTAGCGACAGAGCCGAATCGCTGATGCCGAAGGGCTCGGTCATTGCCGGCAAGGCGGGTTGAATGAAATTGACGCCCATCATGAGCGCCAGGCTTGCGGCATAAACCAAGCTTAGCGAGCGCCGCTTCTCCGGCGCCAGCATACCCAAGCCAAAAAAGCCGGCGATGGCAGACATCGCCGCAAGCTAGACCAGTGCAGCGAGTGAGTCAAACGTATTTGCAAAGTTCCCAAGTGCTAAGGAGAGTTGCGAAAGAGCCGTTATGAGTTCTGTCCTAATTCTCTGAGGGGAAAAGCCTCTGCAGTCTTTTTAGCGCGTTCTCTTTCTCGTTTTTGTCAATTCGCGCTCGCTCCACTGTGCGACGAAGAAATTCAACGGACTCGTCGTATAGCTTG
This sequence comes from Candidatus Binatia bacterium, assembly GCA_025924215.1. Classification (GTDB taxonomy): domain Bacteria; phylum Desulfobacterota; class Binatia; order UBA9968; family UBA9968; genus WHTF01. Next base: position 524 of record JAICEJ010000222.1, on the reverse strand, counting down.
CAATCAACCGGATAGGGATTACCGTCCTTTCCACCGTGCGCGAAGCTAAATTTTACCGGGTCTTTCCAGGATGCGGCAGTGCCGTAGGCAAGATCAGCGATAAGAGTGAGAGCCCGCAAAGTTTTGGCGCCGACCCCGGGCATGCTCAACAGCTCTTCGAAGTTCGTGGCTTTACGTTCGTAGGTTTTCAGCAGAATCTTTTCGATCGATTTCGGGTGAATGTCGCTGACGGAAACTTGATGATGCGAAGGCAACGATAATGTCTGCAGCCGTTGGATTTCGCCGATGAGTTTTTCCGGCCGCTCGTGAGAGAGATTGGTAATCATCGACTGCGCCGGTTGACTATCCAACGCAACTAGATTGAGCGCCCGCTCTTTCTGCAGATTGCTGCAGATCGCCGTGTGCGGCTCGAGAGTTATGGTCCGGACGTCTTCGGAGAACCAGTGGTAGCGCCGGGCAAAGCGCTCGTTCATGCCTTGCTGCACCACCGCCCAGGAGCCGTTGAAAGTGAAAAAGAAACTGTG
>JAICEJ010000221.1 GCA_025924215.1 Candidatus Binatia bacterium | reverse complement strand
GAACCTGACGCCGGATCGGATGTGGCGGCAATGCGCACGACGGCGACACGGGATGGCGATCACTATGCGATTAACGGCACCAAACTCTGGATCTCGAACGGGCCTGTGGCCGATGGCGGTCTGCTCTACACCTATACCGACCGTTCAAAAAAACATCGCGGCATGACCGCTTTTTATGCCGATCTGCGCCTGCCGGGCGTGACTCGAAAACCGCTCGAAACCATGGGCGCTCATTGTTCACCCCTGGGGGAGCTTACCTTCGAAAATTTTCGCTTACCTGTAAGCGATCGTCTCGGTGATGAAGGAGACGGCTTTAAGATCTGCATGTGGCAGTTAAATCAAACCCGGCTCAACTGCGCTGCCGGCGCGTTGGGTCTCGCCCGCGCCGCCAAAGAGGCCGCGATTAACTATGCAAAGGAGCGCACTCAGTTCGGCCAAAAGATCGGCGAGTTTCAAATGAACCAGGACCTGATCGCACAGATGGTGGTGCATGAAGACGCGGCGCGCCTGCTCGTGTACCGCGCGGCCTGGCTTGCCGACCAAAAAAAACCCAACAATCTCGAAACCTCGATTGGAAAATACACCGCGGCAGAAGCTGCGGCATTTGCCGTCGATGCGGCTATGAAGATCCTCGGCGCTTACGGCTATTCCACCGAATTCCCTGTTGAGCGTTACTATCGGGATGCCAAGTCCTATCAAATCGTCGAAGGCTCCTCGAACGTGCAGAAGATGATCATCGCTCAAGACGCGTTGGGATATCGGCAGGCAAATCGCGCAGCTTCATGATGACACGATCAATCGTTGGATCAGACCCATATCTATGCTGTTGCGCACGTGAGCCGCTAGGCGGTCGTATTGTTCCTCAATCGAGAACGAGCCAATGATCGGTGAGAAACCCTTGCTTTTTTTTGTCGCAAGCGTGTGTAAAAGCGCCCAACGAAAATCGTCATTGTGAAACAGTCCGTGAATGTATGTGCCCAGCACATTGCCATCCGGGCTCATGCAACCTTCGAGATCCGCGCATGACTGAAGCCCGCGTTGAGTTACTTCGAAAGGGTTAAGCATGTTTGATCCCGTCGTTAAGCCCATATGAATCTCGTACCCTCGCACCGTAATTTCTTTTGCTTTGGCAAGCAGCCCGCGCTCCACCAGCACACGAGCGCTGATCTGCCGCGTGGCTTTCATCGCTATAAAGCGGCTGGTCACCGGCAAGAGCGATAGACCCGCGGTGATGGTTGTCGGCGATTCGATTCCATCGGGATCATGGATCGCCAGACCCAGCATTTGATAGCCGCCGCAAATTCCAATGACCGGTGTGCCGCATAGTACTTGCCGGAGGATCTCTCGATCCCGTGCGTTTTCCTTCAAATAAGTCAGATCGGTGACGGTGGTTTTGGTGCCCGGCAAGATGATCAAGTCCGGGTCCCCAAGATCATCGCCGGCTTCCACGTAGCGCAGGCGAATGCCGGCTTCGCGTTCCAATGGATCGAAATCATCGAAATTAGCGATGTGAGGAAGCGCGATCACGGCGATGTCGATGTCGAATTCATTCCGCTGTTTCATCGCTCGGCGCTTTTCCAGAGGCATGGAATCTTCCTCCGGAATGTAAATATCGTGGTAGTAGGGAATAACCCCCGCAACCGGCACGCCGGTTCGATTCTCTAGCCAGTCCAATCCAGGCTTTAGCAGTGAAATGTCGCCGCGAAATTTGTTGATGATGAATGCTTTGATATGTTCTTTCTCGGATTCAGCGAGCAATTGCAGGGTTCCTAACAGTGAGGCGAAAACGCCGCCGCGGTCGATATCAGCGGCCAGAAGCACGGGAGAGGCGCAATACAGCGCAACTTCCATATTGACCAGATCCCGATCTCTAAGATTGATTTCGGCCGGGCTTCCTGCTCCTTCAATGACAACAACGTCGAAGCGCTGGCGCAGGCGATCAAGCGATTCGCTGATGGCCGCCCACAAAAAAGATTTGAGCCCGAGCAAATCAGCAGCGGAAACCTTCGTCAGCGGTTTGCCTCTAACGATAATTTGAGAGCGGTTGTCAGCTTCGGGTTTGAGCAGAACAGGATTCATATCGATGCTCGGCGCAATGCCTGATGCCGCGGCTTGCACTGCCTGTGCACGGCCGATCTCTCCGCCATCTAAGGTAACGAACGAATTCAGGGACATATTTTGCGCTTTGAACGGGGCGACCTTGAGTCCTTGTTGTTTGAAAATCCGGCACAGCGCGGTGACAAGAACACTCTTCCCCACTGAGGATCCGGTACCTTGAACCATCAATGTTTTGGCTGCCATTTGAGTACCAGGTGTTCTTTGGCTTTCTAGGTTTAGGTTTGATCGATCCTAGAGCGGAACGGATCGCGTGGAATGAAGAAGCGTAAACCGGTTTCGGGATCTTCAGCGGCCTTCATATCGACGCCCAAGAGCTCCTTGATGTTTGTCTCATTGATGACTTCCGCAACGGGCCCGCAGGCGCGAAGCTGACCTGAGCCAAGCAGCAGCGCCTTATCGGCAAATAGAGAAATCAGATTCACGTCATGTAAAACGGTCAGGACCGTGATCTGCTGTTCGACGCATTGTCTCTTCAAGGCAGACAAAATCTGCAGCTGATGGAAAAGATCCAAGTGAACGGTCGGCTCATCCAGCAAAAGGATGCTGGCTGACTGCGCTAACGCTCGTGCGATCAAGACCTTCTGTTGCTCCCCACCGCTCAATGTAGTGAAGGTTCGCTCACTGAGATGCAGCGAGTGGGTTGCCTCCAGCGCTCGTCTCACTGCTAAGCTGTCCTCGCTTGAGAAACTCAAGCGAGAGCCGTGGGGGAAGCGTCCCAGCGACACAAGTTCCAATGCAGTCAGCGGAAAATTGAGCCCGGTCTGTTGGGAAACATAAGCAACTGTTTTTGCCAGCTGTTTCGGATCATAGGCTTGCAATCTGCGGTTGTCGATCACTACCTGACCAGCATTGGGTTGCAGAAGTCCAAGAAGAATTCGAAGTAGGGTGGTTTTTCCGGAACCGTTCGGGCCGATCAGCGCTACCATCTCGCCCGCGCCGATCGAAAACGAAGTGTTTGCGAAAACGGGCTCGTCCTCGTAGCTAAAAGAAAGCTCCTGTGCCTGAATGGTAATTCTGCGATTCATCTTAAAAGGTGTAACCCGCGGGCTCTTTGCCGATGAGGTAAAGAAAAATCGGTACGCCTACCAATGAAGTAACGATGCCTACCGGCAGTTCGGCTGGAGCTATCATTGTCCGCGCAGCCGTGTCGCACAGGACAAGAAAGACACCCCCAGAAAAAAAGGTCAGCGGGAACAAAGTTCTATGGTCGGCGCCGAAGATAAGCCGGATCATATGAGGCACGATAAGGCCGACAAAGCCGATTAAGCCGGCGACCGAAACTGAAATCGAAGTTAGCAGTGCCGCAAGTATTGCATAAAGCAACTGAATGCGGCGGGTGTGAATTCCGCTACTGCTGGCGGTCTCCTCACCTAAAAGTAGAACGTTGAGCTCCGGAGCAAAATAGCAGGCGATGATCACCGCCAGCGGCACGAATCCTAGTGAAACCCAGGTTGTATCCCAACTCGAACTGGCAAAGCCGCCAAGGAAGAAAAAGATCAGCGACTTTAGCTCCTCACCGGCCATGAGCATTAAGATGGCCACCAGTGAAGAAAGAAAGAGGCCGACACCTAAACCCGAGAGGAGCAGGCGAAAGATCGAGAAGCCGCCGTTGCCACGTCCTAAGTAAAACACCACTGCCAACGCCATGAGAGAACCGAGAAATGCAAAAAAACTGATAGCGGCGAAGCTGGCTAATGGAGAAGCCAGTCCCAACACCACCGCGGCTGCGGCGCCGAGTGACGCGCCGGATGAAACGCCGAGCAAATAGCTGTCAGCTAGCGGATTTCGAAATAGGCCTTGAAAGATGGCGCCGGCCAGCGCCAATCCTCCGCCCACGAAAAAAGCTGAAAGGCTCCTGGGCAGTCGCAAGTTGAACAAGATCAGACGGTCCGTTTGAGACATTTCAAAAAAAGAAATGGGTACCGGTCCTACACTAAGTCCGAGCACGAACGAGAGAAATGTGGCAATGCCGATCAGCAACCAGCTCGGTTTCTTCAGACTCAATTTGCCTCCGGCGCTGGGCGTGACGCGGTTCTAATCTCACTGAACAAGCAGTCGTGAATCTTCTTAAGCCCGCTGACAAATTGAACACTGCGTCTGATGTCCCGCTCTTCGATAAAACAGAACCGCTCGTTCCGGACGCCCTCGATCACGTTCCAGCCCGCTTGTGTTTTGATTTTTTCAGCGAACGACTTCTGATCACCGAGGAATATCAGCACTTCCGGATTGCGCTGGATAATCGCTTCGAGGCTGATTTGCCCAGAATCGAACGGCATGTCGCCAAAGACGTTAATGCCTCCCGCGACGGCTACAAGCCAGTGAGGAAAAGAGGACCGTCCCACCGTGATCAAAGGCTCGGTCCACATCTGCAGGTAGACGCGTTGTCTCCTACGATTCTTGGCGCTGGCCTCAACTTTGAGAAGTTCTCCTTGGACCCGATCGATTATTTGCTCGGCCTTGTGCTCTCGTCCGAGGAGTTGCCCGAGCAACAAGAAGTCCTTCCGTAGACTGGAAATATCACGCGGCCAGAGACTCAAGACCGGGTAGCCCAGATTCTTCAGCGGCACGGCAAATCTCTGCTGGCTCGGGCCATTCGTCAGAATCAAATCGGGCTGGAGTTGCACGATTTTTTCAAGATTGGCGTCGAACCCGCCGCCGACAATGTCGACCAGCTTCTGCTGAACTCTTTTCTTCAGCTCTTGGGGAATTTCGTCATAGCGGGTGCCGCCCTTCAATTTCTCGCAGGCCAATAAACATACCATCTCGGAGTTGGTCGGCACCAAAGAGACAATCCGTTGAACATTTTGTTTTACCACTACTTTTAAGCCGAGATCATCAATCACGATGCGGTCTGCCGCAAGCGCCAAAGGCGCTGTTAAAAACAGCGCCAGCGCGATGATTGCGGCTGTCGAACCGACCCTGTGAAGCGGCAGCAGGCGAGTCAGGTTTAGTTCGTCGTATGTTTGCCTGCCTAATCGGATGTCAGGAACCACGGCAATGGGCGCTCGGGGAAGCGGCGATGCCGGCGTCAGTGCTCGTCTGGAGTCAGTTCCTTTGTGCACGAGTCGTACTCAGTAACGAAAAGACAGACCGGCAAAGACATTGATCCCAGGCGCGGGAACACGGAAAGATTCGTTAAACGGCGCGCCGACTAAAATTCCCGAGGTCGAGTATTTTCGGTCGGTAAGATTGTTCAGGGTTAAGTGCGCCGTCCACTCGCGCCATTGATAGGCGATCCGGCTGTTCAGCACGAAATAATCGGCCAGTTTTTTTGCCGCGTTCGGTTCATCTCGCAATTGGTACTGCTCGCCCACATAATTGCCGAACAGCGACACTGTCAGCTTTTCTAAAGGACGGACATTCACGCCCAGGCCGATTCGATGGCGCGGCACTAGTGGAAGCTCATCACCTTTCACCACGGGCCGGGGAGGGTCGACAGCGTTGATGCCAGGAATAAAGAAATCTGTCTCAAAGGTTGCCTTGGTCAGCGTGTAATTAATAAACGCATCGATCCATCGATCGGGTCGGAGCTTGAGCGAAACTTCCATACCTTGGCGCAGGGTTCTCCTGATATTTTCATTACGTCCGGAAAACGGGTCTAGGGGGTCAGTGGAGATAAATAGGATTTCGTCGCGCACCGGCATGTAAAACAGGGATAATGCGGCTTCCAGCCATTCAGCTGGTTTGCTCTTGAATCCCACCTCAAAGTTGCGGCTTTTCATGGGCGCCAGGTTTAGGTTCGAGCCAAACGGACCCAAGGCGAAAATTTCCTGGACAGTGGGTACTCGAACTCCTTCGGAGTAATTCAAATACAAGCTGAGATTTTCAATTGGGGTATAGGTCAAACCAGTCTTAGGGCTAAAGCGCTTGAATTCCTTGGTTCCGCTCAAAGTCGGATCGGTCTTACCGGTAAAATCCAAATGATCCCAATCATAGCGAAATCCGGCATTGACGATCAGAGAATCGAGAATGCTCAAGCTATTCGTAAAAAAAACTCCGACGATGTTCTCTCGAGTCAACTGCTTGGTGATAAAGTCGCCGGGACAGCAGATAAAGGCGGAGGTGCTGATGCTTTCAAAACGATTGTGGCCATACTCCAACCCGGTTACGGCAACATTCTTCTTCGCCAGGATAGTTCCTTCATGGCTGACTTGCACGGTGCCGCCCGCCGAGACCGTGTCGGTGTCCAGATTTGAAGTGCTTGAAAGCCCGCGCACAAAGTTCTCCTGATCGTGGTCGCGCAGAAACGCATTTAGAGCCAGCGAAAATGCAGCTGGCAACTTTTGCCGTACGTTCAATCCGAGCAGATCAATATTGGAATCGGCAAAATCGCCCGGGGTGAGATTGTGCCGACGCCGGCCCGCTCGGAGGAAGCTGCCCGGCAGTGACCCCGCTTGCTTGAGATGATCTTGCACGTGAGTGTAGGAGAGGGTGGCATCGGTCGAGTCGCCGAATTGGTAACCTGCCTTACCAAATAGCCGAGTAATCCTGGCGCCGCCGTCATCGCGAAAACCATCGCTGAGTTCGCGGGTAACATCAAACAGATAATCAAAGTTTTTAAACGGTAGCGGCCCGTCGCTACTCAATGAATATTTTTGCCGAGCATAACTTCCGCCGCCGAGATCGATACCGGTATGGGGTCGGTCTCGACGGCCCCGTTTGGTGGTGATGTTGATGACCCCGCCGAGCGCGTTGCGGCCGAATACTGTCGCTGTGCCAGGAACAATTTCTAAACGATCGATATTCTCAATCGGAATCAAATCAAAGTTGATGCTGTTGAAATCGGGCTCGTTGACGCGAATGCCGTCAACAAACACACTGGTGCCGGGGACCGGTTGGCCGTTGAAACCGCGAAGATCGACGCTCGCCTGAAACTCGTTGCCGATTGGATCGTAAAGAACTATTCCGCTTTGATACTGAAGCACTTCTTGAATCGTACTTGCGCCCAGCTTCTCGATCTCTTCGGCGGTAATGACTATTACTTTGCCGGGTACCTGACCGGCCGGCTGATCGATGTCCCGCAATCGCGTCGCAGTAACCAGAACCGGCGGAAGAGTTGCATCAATTGATTCCGTCGCCGGCAGCTCGGATGCTAGAAATGCTATTACGACAAGACAAAAAAGCGCCTTCATGGAAACCTCCTTTTCCCGCGAAAGGGGATTGTTGCGGCAGCACGGCAGGTCTCCTGGCTTGAGCTTCAAACCTACTTGCCGCGCCTTCCCATCCGGCGATTAGGATTTTAGATTTCCGATTTTGGATTGAACCAAAACTCAAAAACCTAGATTCATGAATCAGCTCGGACAGTGGCTTGCAAATGCGGCGTTCGTAGCTCTTACAGTTGCGGGGCAGCAGAGGACTTTCCTGCAAAGATGAAGTACGGAGGCTAAACTATAGATTCTCCCCGTTCACCCTTTGGGCTCACCTCTTTCCCTATAGCCGGCTACGGTTAATAGATGTTGTGTACTTTGCTCCTTCCTGATTCGAATGGGATCAAACGTTCTTGCGCGCGAACGGAGAAATGCACGCCTGTTTCTAATTGAAAAGAAAACAGAAGGTCACCCTAGTTCGACGAAGATGAATTCGGGATTAACAATACACAACCTTTCTCTCTCTGTCGGAGAGTTCGGTGTACGGCTCTAGGAGGTCTCCTGGCTTACGGGATGGAGAGGCTTTCCTCGCCTAT
>JAICEJ010000220.1 GCA_025924215.1 Candidatus Binatia bacterium | reverse complement strand
CTACTGATCGAAACCGGAGCGGTGGGGTTTTCCAAGATCATGCAAGGGATCCAGTTCAGCTATACACAGCGATAATCGCTGTTACCGTGTCGTGCGAAGCAGCTCTCCGGGTCGGACCAAAGCAACTTCTTGATTTCACAAGCTAAGATGGCATAAAAGGGATTCTCTCAGAGCTTAGAAGTGGCTTTTTGAATGTGAAAAGTCAGGTCTAAGGAAAACAGATGCCGCGCGCGAATCGTTACTTCCTGCCGGGTTACGTCTGGCACATCACCCACCGCTGCCATCAAAGAAATTTTCTACTAAAGTTTGCACGTGATCGTCGCCGGTATCTTCGTTGGCTGTTCGAAGCGAAGAAGCGTTTTGGACTTTGTGTGCTCGATTACATCGTCACATCCAATCATATTCATCTGCTCGTGAACGGGCCAAGACGTGATTGCCGCGAGTATGCAGCTGATTGCGGGACGCACCGCGCAGGAGTACAACGAGCGCAAAGGGCGGCACGGGGCCTTTTGGGAAGATCGATATCACGCCAACGGCTGTCGAAGCTTAACGAGCATCTGCATCGCTGTCTGGTCTACATTGATTTCAACATGGTACGTGCCGGCGTGGCAGGGCATCCTGGGCAGTGGAAGGAGAGCGGCTTTTCTGAGATCCAAGATCCGCCCAAGCGTTACCGCATAGTTGATTTACGGAGCCTGAGCGACGTGAGCGGCTTTGTAAATCTGGAAGATTTTCAAAGAGCCCACCGGGAATGGAACGAGCAACGGCTGGAGAACGGCTTGGCAACTCGACACGATCAGTGGTCGGAAGCGATCGCGGTTGGGAGTCTGGGATTTGTTGAGCAGGTGAAGCGACAGCTTGGAATCAGAGCCATGCGTCGCGATTTGATCGGAGCCGAGGGGAGCTATGCACTGCGCGAATCGCATGAAGCTTACGGCGTTGGTTTCATTGAGCAAATTGAACCGCTAAGCTCGGCAAACGCTCTTCTTTGGAACGAAAGTATCCATGATTTAACAACATAGCTTGGTCCGACCCCCTACAACCTACAACCCCCATTGGTCCACGAAATGATTGCAAATAAGATTAAAAATGTGTCGGGAGGAATCGAATTCGGAGTACTCCTCCACACACGGCATTTGATTCGCAACGAGGGGTTAGGGCCATCATTTGAGGCCATCTGGGAAGAGGCCGCGCTTGCTGAAAGGCTCGGCATGGATCAGGTGTGGGTTGGCGATAGCGTGACCGTATTAGATAGGGCGCGGGGTGACTGTTTAACCCTGATGGCTTCCCTTGCGATGAAAACCCACCGCGTCAAAGTGGGCACAGTGCCTCTTCTTCCCGCCTTGCGCTCCCCGGTATTGCTTGCCCACACTCTCGCGACTCTCGACGTGATCTCGCAGGGTCGTGTTCTAATTGGCGCCAGTGTGGCTCCTTCCTTACCCTACATACAGCACCAGTTCGAAGCATGCGGCGTTCCGTACTCCGAAAAGGCCGGTCGTCTTAGCGAGTCGATCCAAATCATGAAGCGATTATGGACAGAAAAAACGGTAAGCTTCGAAGGCAAATATCACAAGCTCAAGGATGTCGGCATATTACCCCATCCCGTTCAACAACCGAGCATACCCGTGTGGGTGACAGCGGACCGTAACGAAAACGCTTTCAAGCGCGTCGCGCGTTTGGCCGACGGGTGGTTCACGTCAGGTTCTCGCCCAGTGGAGAAATTCGCGATAAACCGGAATAAAATTCAGGCTTACGCGGAATCCTATGGCAGACGAAATTGGGATTTGCCATCCGGTATTTATGCCACGTTCAATCTGAATACAAAGCGGGAAAAGGCCATGGAAGAGGGATGGAAGTGGGCGGTGGATTTCTTTCGTCAACCGAAGACGAATTTGGATCATCTCTTTACTATCTTTGGAACACCGGATGACTGCGTCCAACTTCTGCAGGCATATATAGATGCGGGGCTAACGGTGATCGTTGCCCGGTTGGCTTCCGCCGATGTTGAAAGTCAAATGCGACTGTTGATCGAGGAGGTGAAGCCTCGACTGAGACCTCGCGTTGTATAGTCCCGCTCGCCGCGAAAGAACGCAGAGCGATAGATAGAAGCTGTTAGTCTATGCCCAACTGATTCGAAGAATGAGATTGTCATGAGATGCAATTTCTTGGAAAAAAGGAGCGAGCTATGAGTACATCAACCCTTAGCGTTGTCCGCATCGATCACGGAGTTATTCCGACCAACGATTTGGGAAAGTCGTTGTCTTTTTTTACCGATGTCCTGGGCGCACGATTTAATCTTCTCGTGAATGTCAACCTGCGTGGGCTCAATCGTGAAGTTCCGGAGATCGCTTTCTTTACGTTAGCAAACCACCGAGGGTTCGGTCTTTCCCTCGAAGATCAACCCATTCCGCCACCGATTCGTTCTTTAGAGGGCCCTGTATGGGGATTCGAGGTCGACGATCGCGGTTTGGCAGGTGTCATCGAGGCTTTAGACCGGCGGAAGGTCGCTTATGAGGGACCCGTAGAATATGCGAAGCCCAGTCCGATTGCCGCGTCCCTCTTCATACGAGATATCCATGATTTCAATTACGAGTTTTCGGTGCGGCGTGACGGACAAAAGTGCACCGACCTGGGTCAGGGAGACTTGGGACTTCGTCGCATCAGCCATGTGCGACTCGAGGTCACGGATTTAGCGCTTGCTGAGCGTTGGTATCAGGAGACGCTGGGTTTAAGTCCTACCGACCCGGTACCAGGGGATCGCCAGACATCACTGGTGGTGGCGGAGACGGGACAGATGTTTATCCTTCATGAAGTGTCACAGATGACGCAACGAAGCCACTACTGCCGCGGCCCCCACGTAGATGTGAAGGTTCCTATTGGGTCATTTGAGGCGTTCGTCTCGAAGTTGACCAATGTTGAGAAATACTGGAGTCCATTCGGCAATCGCATTCCATGGCATGAGCCAAACGCGCAGACGGTTTATTTCTACGATCCATTCGGCAACCGTCTTCAGGTGAGTGAAAATAGACCGCATCATTGAAACGGCACGTATGCCGCCGGGGTTGGCAAACGCTTATCATCGCGATAAGCGCTCAATTCGCCGTTTTGCGATGGACCCAATTGTTGAATTTTCCAGGTCAAAGCCAAGAACGAATAGACTTGTTCTCGTTGCCGATGAATAGATTTCAGGTGTTTAACTGTTGCCTGATGTTATGGGCCCCCATGGCGCCCATGCCGGAAGACTAAAGGAGAAGAACTATGGTTAGCAGTGCGATCTCCGACATGATGCTCGGAGTCAAAAATATGATCGAGGCGGCGGATATCCGGACCGGAGACCAAGTGTTACTCTTGGCAGACCGTCGCAGCGACCCCCTGAGTATCGAAGCTCTCACTGCAGGGCTCAAGATGCACGGTGCCATCCCTATGTCGTTGATCACTGAGCCGATTTCTCGCTACGGGCATGTTCCCGACGCGGTGCTGCAAGCCATGCATGCTTCGGACGTCGCTATATGGGTTTGGCCGGTTTTTATCACATTTACCCCAAATCATCGGGCGATGGGCCGCCAGCGCGAAGAAAGCGGGACCCAGCTCAAGGAGCGACGGCTGAAACCGTACTTCGTTTACTTCGAGGGCACTCCCGGCCTCTTGGCCCGCGATTATGCGAAATTTCCTAACAAGGTCATGTGGAAGTTGGCTGAGAAAGTACGCGAGGTCGTTGCCGCCGGCCGGGTGGTTAGAGTCCAGGACGATCTGGGTTCTAAATTGACCGCTACCTACGACGGCAAACGCCTTTATGGCATGCAGTTTCGCGCCGGGGATCCACCGGGCCGCTGCCATTTTCCGTGGGGTCGTTGCGGTGTATTCAACGGCGATGGAAACGCAGATGGAGAAATCTATCTAAGCTGCGTCCAAGGTGTGGCCGGCATGTTGTCCGAGCCGATGCGTTGGACGGTCAAGGACAGCTGGGTGGTGGAAGTTGACGGTGGGGGAGAGGTCGGAGAGGAATGCCGGAGACTCTTTGAACAGGTTCCGGGTTCCAATCGTTTGATCGAAATCATGTTTGGCTATCACCCCAAGGCTTCGATCGCCCACGGAATCGACGATCCGATGCACTGGGAACTCATTAGCAAGATGCCTTGGGCTGGCCTAGGTACAGAACGAAAACACCCGAACTTTCGACATATGGACGGCTCGGTCATGAACGCTCGCCTTTACATCGATGATCGGCTCGTGGTTGATAAGTACGGAATGCTCGATCGGTCGCTCCTCCATCATCCGGAAGTACTCGAAGCGGCTAGTCAATACGGAGACCCGTATCAAGTGCTCGCACCGGTTTCACACGAAGCACACGGATCGAATACTTTATGGTGATGGCAGATGTTTTCGGGTGTGCAATTAGGAAAAAACGTAACTAAAAATGCTCAGTCGGATTTTGTCACAACCACTGGTGAATAAGAACGATTCTTAAAACTGCAGTAAGATAATCTTACGTGGTCGGTTCTTCGCAAATCCATTGCTGAAAAAGCTCAGAACGAGAAAATGGAATGACAGATGCTGAACGTTCAATCTGACGTCGTGCACCGAGTTGTTGCCGCCTCGCTGATCTTTGCATGGCTCGGCTCCGCTCGTGCGGAAGACGTCAGCGTTTCTTATCCAATTTATAGTGCGTCCTATATGGAGCTTTGAAAACGAGGGATGGAGGCCAAAACACTAACCCACGTAATTGCCTCAAGGTTCGATTACTTGCTCGAAGTTACTGGATTTGAGCGGAGTGATCGCTACCATGCTGAGTGAAGAACAAGCGTTACTGCCGCATATTTAATTATATGGTACACCAGCAGATTATATCGACGGGCTGAGAGAGAGCGAGACTATGTTTAAACTACGAACAGGACTTGTTCTCCGAGTTATTGCTCCATTGTTGATTTTTTTATGGAGTGTTTCCGCCCCTGCTGAAGAAGTCAGCGTATCTTACGCTACGTTCACAGCGTCCTACATGGACCATTTGGTTGCTTTCGAAAGAGGCTACTTCACCGAAGAGGGATTGACTCTAAATAGGATTACGGTGGGCGGCGGAATTGCCACCCAAACTCTAGTCGCCAACAAGTTGGATTTTAGCTCCTCTGGCAGTTCGGCCATGAGCGCTGCCATCCGCGGCGGACCTGTAAAGGTTGTTTATACCAACCTTTCACGACCCGCGTATAAACTGGTGACGAACAAACCCGAAATTCGGACAATGCAAGACCTGATCGGTAGAAAGATTGCGATCAACACCCATGGGGATACGGGTCACCTCGCAACGCTTTTGCTGCTAAAAAAACATCACATTAATCCCAAATCCGTTTTGTTCATCGCAGTGCGCAGTAATGATGCAAAGCTTCCCGCGTTTCTCGCAGGTGCCGTCGATGCCGCACCACTGACTGCCGGGGAAATCACTAAGATAGGTCCGGACAAAGGGCGAATTTTTGCTGATTTTCGCACGGAGATACAGATGGTGTACACCGGTGTGGCGGTTTCAAACCGGTTTCTCGCAGAAAGACCGATGACTGTGGAACGGTTTATGCGCGGACTGGCAAAAGGGCGCGAATTTGCGAGACGTTTCAAGGAACCAACGGTTGCCATTATGGCTAAACGTAATCCGCTCCCGGTGGAAGCCTTGTCGCTCGATTATGACATAGCTCTCGGAAGCATGACCGATGAGGGATGGATTAGTGATGAAACCCTTAACGAAGAAGTAAAAACCCGTGCTGAGTTGGTTAATGCTACCAAAGTTCCGGATGTGGGAACTATTTTCGACTACACCCTGATCAAAAAGGCATATACAGACTTGAAGAAAGAGAGATGGACACCGACACGTTAATTGGTGACGAAAGAAGGAGAATAAGGGTCTCCCGGGTAGCCGGTAGGTCAAAGTAGGGATCACTCTGAAAAGCTTGTCAAGGTCCTACTAAAATGCACCTCTTCTAGGTCGGGGTGGGAGGGTGGTGTTCCAATCCGCACAGCCGCTGTCGCGACCAGAGTCTTAGTTGGTCTCAAACGACCAAACGTTCAGTCACTCATCCGTGCTCATCGGCACATTATTAAGTTCGACTCCGGTCTCCTAATCAGGCACTCACTCACGAGGGGGAGTATGTGGTGTCAAATCTTTTACAGGCTGTTGAAAAACTCACAGCAGCGAAAAATTTGATCCGAGTGTTTTCATTGTATGGTAATATGCTTCTCAACTACTCGTTGGGAGGTGGCGGTGATAGGCGAGAAGACAAAGGAGGAGAAACTTTTCTACTATCTACGTGCTGAAGATCTGATTCCGCAAGATCACATCCTGCGTTTAATTAACCACTACGTTGATTTCTCCTTCATTCGAACCAAGGTTGAACATCTTTACAGTCACACCGGGCGACCATCCGTCGATCCCGATGTGATGATGCGGATGTTATTGGTGGGATATCTCTTTGGAATCACCTCCGAGAGACGACTTTGCGACGAAGTGGGGATGCACCTCGGGTATCGCTGGTTTGTGGGGCTAGCATTAGAAGACAAGGTACCCGATCATTCCACGTTTTCTAAGAATCGCCACGGCCGTTTTAAGGAAAGCGGAATCTATGGGCAGATCTTTGATCACATCGTGCTGCAGTGTGTAGAGAAGGGATTGGTGAGCGGCAAACATCTGACGGTAGACAGTACCTTGGTCAAAGCAAACGCCTCCTTCAAAAACCTCGAACCAATTGTGGTGTCACTCAGGCCAGAGCAGTACATCGACAAGATAGAGAAAGAAAATCCCGTGGTCGAGGAACAAGACGACCACGAGGAACCCTGGGAGCCCCGCGGAGATTTTCCCCATAGCGGAGGAAAGGTCAGCAACAAGACCCACCGCTCCACAGTCGATCCGGATTCTCGCATAGCGCGTAAGAGCAACTTCTCAGAGACCTATCTCGGCCATGGGGTCTCCTATCTGATGGACAACAAGAGCCGTATCATTCTTGGAGCGGACCGCAACCTCCCCAATCGTAACGCCGATGCAGTAGCTGCAATAAAGCTTGTCAGTAGACTCAAGTGGGCCTATAAGCTTAAGCCCCGAACTCTTGGAGCTGACAAAGGGTATGCCACCGGGGAATTTGTCCATTGGCTCTCAGAGCAGGAAGTGATTCCGCACGTGCCGATTATGGATCATCGCGGGCGCACGGAAAAAGGGATTTATCCTATAGAGCAGTTTTACTACGATGCTGAGAAGGATCAATTTATCTGTCCTCAAGGTAAGGAGCTTCGATACTGGGGAATTCACAAACACAGTCGGCAGCATGTCTATCGGGCAAGTCCTTCGGACTGTCGGCACTGTCCTGTAAAAGAGCAGTGTACTCGAGCGACTTACCGCTCCGTCAGCTATCACATTTATGAATCTGATCTAGCGGAAGCCCGCAAACTCACTAAGACTTCCGCGTATAGGACTTCGCAGATCATGCGCAAGCGAGTCGAGGAGCTTTTTGGTGAGGCCAAGGAATGCATGGGGCTTCGTCGCATGAAGTTTCGAGGTGCTTTATTTGTCCGCGAGCAGGTACTTCTGACAGCGGCGGCGCAGAACATAAAAAGGATGGCCAGACTACTCTGGAGGATCGGACCCAAAAGGAAAGCAGCAATCCTAGGAGAATATGTGGTGAAGTTTCTCCGATCCTTTTCTCGTTACTTTCCTCGAGTAATTTTCCATCTCTGGTCGGCAAACCAGCTACCACTTGGTCACACAGCCTAGTTTTTCAACAGCCTGTAAAGATTTGACACCACATACGCCCCTCGTTTCTCCCATGGGCCGGGGGCCACCCCATGCTCTT
>JAICEJ010000219.1 GCA_025924215.1 Candidatus Binatia bacterium | reverse complement strand
TGTGCCTTAGCTCGTCCAGGTTCCTTAATCAATACACATTGTCAAAACACCGGAACCGTGTAATCTGCGTCGATTCATCTTGACTTTCGATTGTGGCGGAGACTAGCTTCGAAGCGAGGTATTCTGTCGCGCATGAACCGGCAACAATCAACCGACATTAACCTGTCTGCGCAATCCGCAACCGTGCCGGCGCGCCGCCGGGTTTTCCCATTGAGCATGGGCTCGCGCTTCGGGATCGAGTCTTGGGTGATGATCGTCGTCACGTTGATCACCGCCTATCTGGTACTGCCGCCGCTTTACTCGGTTATCCAGACCAGCCTGTTTACGACCACTTTTACCGGCGAACTGGATCAGTTCACTTTGCGCTACTATGAAGAGCTGCTGCGCGAGCTGCGGGTGCTGGGGCCGTTTCTTAATACGATTTATTTTTCTATTGGCAGCGCGTTATTGGCGACGCTGATCGGCGGCATGGTTGCGTGGGTGGTTACCCGCACCGACACGCCGCTGCGCGGGCTCGGCTACTTTACCGCGTTCGCCTCCTTTGGAACGCCCTTCATCCTGTACACGATTGGCTGGATCTTGCTGCTTGGCAAAGCCGGTCCGGTCAATCACTGGTTGAAGATTCTGTTTAATCAGAACACGCCGGTGATCAACGTTTACTCGATGGCAGGGATGATCTTCATTGAAGCATTGCTTTGGTCGCCTTTCGTGTTCCTCATGCTGGCGGCTTCTTTTCGGTCAATGGACCCATCGCTGGAAGAGGCCTCGGCTGCCTGTGGCGCCAGGGTTTGGCAGACTTTGCGGCGAATCTCGCTGCGCTTGATGCTGCCGGCGTTTTTTTCGGTGCTCCTGCTGATCTTTATTCGCGCGTTCGAATCGTTTGAAATTCCGGCGCTGGTCGGACTTCCCGGTGATATTCGTGTGCTCACAACTTCGATCTATCAGGATGCGCAACGACTGCCGCCGCAGTACGGTAATGCCGGTGCTTTCGCCGTTCTGCTCATGGTGGTGGTCGCGGCGACTTTGTATGTTTATTTTCGAGTTACTCGGGACGGCGATCGATTCCACACGGTAACGGGAAAGGGTTACCGACCGGCGCTAATCCGGCTCGGCCGTTGGCGCTATCTTAGCGCTGCTGGGTTGCTGTTCTATGCGTTCGTCCTGCTGGTGCTGCCATTTCTGATTATTCTCTGGGCTTCTCTGCTGCCGTTCTATATTCAGCCGTCACTTGAGGCGATCTCAAAATTTACCCTGAAGAATTACATTCTGGCGCTGCATTTCCCGAAAATCACCGCCTCGATCAAGAACAGCATTTTGTTAGGCTTGGCCAGCGCGACTGTGGTGATGGTGCTGACGACATTGGCATCGTGGATACTGGTTCGGAGCAAGCTGCGCGGGCGTTGGCTGTTGGACTTATTAACGACACTGCCGCTACTTTTTCCCGGGATCGTCATGGGGTTGGCGATCATGCGGTTTTATCTGAATGTGCCGATACCTATCTATGGTACTCTATGGATCCTATTGCTCGCGTTCGTTACCAGGTACATCCCTTACGGCATCCGCTATACGCATTCAGGTTTGCTGCAGTTGCACAAGGAACTGGAAGAAGCCTCGTATGTTTCCGGCGCCTCATGGGTTAACTGCATGCGCCGGATCACGTTGCCGCTGATTATGCCTTCGTTTCTCGGCGGATGGGTATTCGTCTTCTTGCTTTCAGCCAAAGAACTCTCCATGTCGATTCTTTTGGTAAGCCCGCAGACGCCGGTGGTGTCAGTCGCTATTTACGAGCTGTGGGAAAATGGTCAGGTAGGCGAGCTGGCGGCATTCAGTGTGATCTGGACGGCGATCTTGGTGAGCGTCGCAGTGAGCTATTATCTGTTTGCTCGCCGGTTCGGAGTTCAGCAGGATTGAGGCGGAACTCGCAGCCAGTCGGCAATACCAGGAACGATGGCGCTGAGCCAGGCTCCCCTGCGGCGCGTCCGGACACAACCACTTAACAGTCATGATGCCAGAGATCTATTGGCTCTTTTCTGCGGGAGCGGGTAGGCGGTTCTCCGCTGGAAATGGTTCAGGTGCCCTGCTGGGATCCTCAAGGCCGCCCTGTTGCTTTTGCGGCTGGTGGTACTGCTTGAACAGGGGCGAGGTGCGCAGCGGCGCGTCGGCGGGTATTCGATCCTGGCAAGCCTTTCCAAAGAACATCAGCATTGCCACCGAGACAACGATCGAACCAACGGTAAAGAACGGCATCAGAAAATAAGCCCAGCGCTGACGACGTCGCTCGGCCTTATAGTCTTCAAGAGTTTGGGGGGGACCCTGATTCATATTGACTTCAAGGAATCGCGCCGCTTGCGGTTCTCTTCCGATCAGAGGAGCGTAGGAAATATATTATGCGGTCGCGGCAATGTCCAACGTCGGTGATTGGCGGCGCTCGTGATTGTGCCGATTAGAAGCAACATTCAGTTAGCAAAATCGGCAGCCGACGTTCGATCGGGCGACAATATGCGGATCCAGACCGATGAGTGTCCAGGATAAAGCTTTTCTCCGCTACGCCTTTGTTGCTATATTGTCGTCATGGAACCTTCTACCCATCGATTAGAACGAGCTCACGATGACGACAAGACGCCGCAAAGCTGGTGGGAGTGTTGTCCGATTTGCGGTTCGAGGATGTTCAATCAGAAGTGCCGTTACCTTTGCTCGAATTCCCATTGTCATTTTTTCATGAGCTGCAGCGAATTCGATCTTTGATCGATCTTGCCCGTCCCGCGCGCTTAAGAAAGAAGATTAGTCATGTCGAAAACCGCCGGCATCATCATCATCGGCAATGAGGTTCTTTCGGGCAAGACCCAGGACACAAATTCTCATTTTCTGTGCGTTGAGCTCCGACGGCTTGGCGTCGAGGTTCAAAAAATTTCCACGATTCAGGACGAGATCGATCTCATCGGCGAGGAAGTGGCGTATTTTTCAAAACGATTCGACTTCGTTTTCACCACCGGCGGCGTAGGCCCGACCCATGACGATGTTACCATTGAAGGGATAGCGCGAGGATTCTCTGTGCCGGTTGTCCGGCATCCGGAAATAGAGAACCGGATGCGCCAACGCCTGGGCCGGGATGTTAACGAAGCGCGCTTGAGAATGGCCAATGTTCCAGAAGGCGCCGCGCTTTTGGCCACCGAAGCGCTCTTTGCCCCGGTCATCAATATCCACAATGTCTATATTTTTCCCGGCATCCCGCGAATTCTTCAGGAGCGCTTTGATGCCATCAAAGAACGCTTTCGCGGCGAGCCTTATTTTCTTAAAAATGTTTTTGTCAGATACGGCGAAGGCGTCATCGCCTCCACACTCAACGATTTACTGGTGAAGTTCCCACATCTGCTTCTCGGCTCCTATCCCGTTCTAGATCTGCCGGACTACAAGGTAAAAGTCACGTTGGAATCCAAAGACTCGGACTACCTCGAAGGGGCGCTCAAGACCTTGCTCGCTTCTCTTCCACAAGACGCGGTTCATCGTATCGACTGACTTGAGGTTTCACCCGCTTAGCAAAGGGCACCGCCTTCTGCGCTCAATCAATCCGTGGCCTGGTGTTTCCAGCGCCGACATAGCGGGGACCTCTGTGGCAGGCCTGTCGGAATAGCGCCCGGAATGTTTCCCTTAACTTAAATCATTGAAGCTGTTACGCTGGCGCAAATTCGATTGGGAGAGATAAACCGTGGCCGCAATTCTAAATTGGATCATGGAGTCGATTCGCTCTTACGGAGCGTGGAGCGTCTTCATCGGTGTCATCATCGAATCAGTAATCGTGCCGATCCCATCACCGCTAATCATTATGGGCGCCGGGTTCGTGTTGATCAGCCCGCAGCTCAGCTTCTTCGAAGCGCTCGTGCCGATACTTCTACAGATCGTTCTACCGGGAGCGGTCGCTTCGACGCTTGGCGCCTATATCGGCTATGGCATCGGCTACTTCGGCGGCAAGACTGTGGTCGATCGATGGAAGGGATTTCTTGGATTTAACTGGAGCGATGTCGAGGCGCTGGAACGGCGTTTTCAGGGTGGCCGGGTGAACACCACCATTTTCTTTTTACGGGCCCTGCCGATTTTTCCGCTCTCGGTCATTTCCGCAGCCGCCGGATTGCTCCGTTTGCCGCTCAAGCAATTCAGCCTCTGGACGTTCTACGGGGCTATCCCGCGCTGTCTTTTACTGGGCTATCTTGGCTGGGGACTAGGCGAGACCTACCAAGGTTTTGCTAAAGGCCTTGATAGAGCCGAGGGTATTGTCTCAGCAATCTTGATCCTGAGCATTATTGGCGCGATTGTCTGGCTGCGCGCTCGAGTGCGTGGAAGAATGCTCGAGAAAAACTGAGCAAGCGGCCTGTGAGCAAAGAGCCTGGCGCAAGTCTTTCGCATCTCTTCCATCATCCTTCATCTTTTTGCGCCAGCGGTTCTCCAGTTTGCGTTCCGATCCAAACTGCACCACCCTCGAAAACTTCTTTTTTCCAGATCGGCACGGTTCTCTTAATCTCCTCGATGGCAAATCGGCACGCGGCAAACGCGGCCTCCCGATGACCCGAGGAAACGGCGATCATCACGCTCGCTTCGGTGATCTGCACCGGACCGAGGCGATGAACGATAGCCATCCGGCAAATCCGCCACTGTTTGCTCGCGGCGGCGCCGATACGCGCCAATTCTTTCTCCGCCATTTCCGAGTATCCATCATAATCGAGCGCGATCACCTTCCGGCCGTCGTTATGATTGCGGGTCGTGCCAATGAACGTCGCGATGGCGCCCGCTTCCGGATCGGTGACAAATCGCACCAGTTCCTGTAAATCAATGGCTTGGTTGATAACTCGAAACATCGATCCTCATCCTCCGCTTACCGGCGGAATAAAAACCACTTCGTCTTGATCGCTCAGCTTGAAATCCGGGCTGACGTAGTTCTGATTGACCGCATACAACAAGCGAATACCCGCGACATTCAATTTGGGAAAGTCTTGCTGCAGTGCCTGCCAAAGATCCGTTACCGTGCTTCCATCTCCGATATCTCTGGTGACTTCCGCTGTTCCGGCGCGCTCGCGTAAGATGGCAAAGAATTTGACTTTTATTTTCATGGTCCTTGCAGTTGAGAAACCATGTGGCGGATCTCTGGGAGAATCAGCTTTTCCATAGCTAATGTCACGGCGCCTTTGGAGCCGGGCAGTGAAATCAGCACTTTGCCGCGAGCGGATCCGGCTGCCGACCGACTCATAATCGCGGCAGAGCCGATATCCAGGTAGCTCAGATAGCGGAAAATTTCACCAAAGCCATCGAGTTTTTTTTCGAGGAAACGCGAGACCACCTCGTATGTGCCGTCGCGCGGCGCAATACCGGTCCCGCCATTAACGATCACTGCATCGACTTCAACGGCGCCAAGTGCCTCGTTGAGAAGTGCTTCGATTTGAGCCGGTTCGTCCTTGACGATGCGATAGCCGGCAATCTGGTGCTGTTCCACGCCCAACATCGATTTGATGGTCTGGCCGCTGGTATCATTCGCCTCTGAACGCGTATCGCTGACCGTAATGACAAAACAGCGGATGCTCTTCTTACCCTTTGCCTTATGTTCAGCAACGGACATGTTCACCTCTGGAGCGTTAGAGCTGCTTAAACCGTATAACACCCTCTGCGGCGTATTCAATTATACTATCGGATAACCTTATCGGCCTTCTTCAGTACCTCCGGGGGTATTTTCAAACCGATACTGCTGGCGGTTCTAAGGTTAATTGCCAGGTCAAATTTATTTGCGTGCGCCACGGCTATATCTTTAGGGTGCGCACCTTTGAGGATTTTCTGAACTAGATCGGCGGCCTGTCGGCCCATCTCATGATAGTTGGGCCCGTAAGCCGCCAAGCTTCCCCTGCTGGCCCATACTTCTGAGTGAAACATAGTAGCCATTCTTCGCTTTTTCGCCTCCTCTAAAAGCACCGATCCTTGGCTCTCTACTAGATCATCGGCGATTTGGAATATGGCATCCCCCGGATTTACTTCCATCTGAGTGAGCGAACTTTTGAATTCGCTCGCCGTTTTCACCGGGTACTCAAGCACGTCAATTTTCAGCTGGCGTGCGGATTTTTCCGCCGCAGCAAAGTTATCCGGCGAAAACCTGTTGTTGGCATCGTAAAATACATGTATGCGACGGAGGTTTGGAATAATCTGCTTCAAAACCTCCAACCGTTTTTGATTGGCTTCCAGTGAAAATGCGGCGACGCCAGTCACGTTTCCGCCGGGGCGGTTTATGTTCTTGACAAGTCCCAGGGTCACGGGATCAGCCGGATGGCGGAAGACAATAGGTATTTCTTTCGTCGCCGCCATCGCCGCTTGTGTCGCTCGGGTGCCTGTCGTAAAGATTACGTCTACTCTCCTGCTCACCAGCTCCTCGAGTGCGCCTTGCAATTGCGATCGCGCGCCTTTGACATCCTCCACTTCGACAATGATATTTTCGCCTTCTTTGTAGCCGGCTTCCTTGAGACCGTCTCTAAAGCCTTTTACTGTTTGTGATTCGTCGAGCCCGGATTCGGGTAACAGAATACCGATCCGAGCGACTCGCGTGGGCTGTGCTTCTAATCTAGGTGATCCAAAAAGAAGAACTGTTATGGAAAACAACAATGCATAGCCGATCTTAGTCATGCTTTCCCTCCTGCCCATCACTGAATGGCACAGCGGACTATATCATTATCACATGTGAGGCAAGATCAGTTTGAAATCTGATGATGATGTTTAGCGATGACCTTTTAGCATTTGTCCGTTCAGTTTACCCACGGTGCTGACCAGGTCAGAGGGTCTGCGGCGAGAACCTAAAAAACGACGGCCTAAGTTACGACGTTAGTCTTAGACGATCTTGCCGGAATTCCCTCTGTAAAATCCGAGGTATCAGGACGTATTTCGACCTTAATTTGTAACAATTAATCCACTTGACACCAGTACCCTCCTAGCGGTATGGGGAAGCGTCATCTCATCCCGTAATCTCATCGGATGAGACGACGGTTCTATTGAATTTGCCGGTGGATGGTCCCGGTAAATCCTGCTGTGAGCGCGAGATCCTTGCTCGACGACTTCGGAAGCTCCAGTTCTGCCAGATGCTTTTTACATAGTGCATCGCCACAGCACGAAAGACTGCTCGCGGAGAACTTTTCTAAAGGAGCCCTCGTTTGAATTTGGGAGCATCAAATATTCTCTCAGCTAAAAACTAAATCACTAAGTGGAGTGTAGATGGAAATATACTTCGGAAAATTTTCTGGAATGTGGGCGAGATCAAGCGCCAGAAACGGAGGAGAAACTATGCGGACACCAGACGCACATGCTGCCGTTACATGAGTCAGGTCAGTGTGAACTTATTTAGCGCTGCAGACAGTTGTTAGGGATAGACGAAGCATTTATTACAGAGTCGACTCGCCGTTTTGACAACCACGACCGACTTAACTCGCGATTGTCTCCACCCGGATGCACGCGCGATTAGAAGAAAGGAGGGGAGTCATGTCTTACAGAAAATCTTTCCTCATATTCGTACTGGCTTTCGCGGCTCTGACGCTTCGACCTGGCCAGGAGGCAATGGGCCAGTGGGAATGGGATTGGGGAGGGCCTGCCCCGGGGTCGATTGACGGAGGGTCCACGGTTCTTGTTTACACCTGTGATGAAGGCGGACAAGGAACTAATACTCTAACCCTAGGAGATCCAGATACTTTTGTATCAAAGGGCAAGGTGCTGTGCGATTTCACGGGGCAAGTGAAGGGTACGGGAATTCAATGTGATTACCAGGTGCAGTGGACGGGAGATCTAGTGAGCTGTGTTAATACAAATGCTGGTGCTCTG
>JAICEJ010000218.1 GCA_025924215.1 Candidatus Binatia bacterium | reverse complement strand
TTTTCCATAGTCCACTTCCACCAGCGGCTCGATCATGTTGTGCCAAATGCCGTATTGGGGACTCGAGCTGTGGGCGTACGGATGCAGCGAATCCAAACCGATGCTGCTGAGCGCGGTCACCCGATCTCTGGAAGCGGCGTAGCTCACCTTGATCAACGAACCGCTCAGCGCCGCGCCCAAGCCGGCCAGCACCCCTGATTTGAGAAAATCCCTGCGCTTGATGCTCTTAACGTTTGAACTCATTCGATTCCTCCAGTTAGCAGTTGTAATGTTTTACCAGCGTTGCGTAGTTAACGCTAATCCGACATTTTTTAGACCGGCTCAGCCCGCGAGCCCTACAACCGTGGGCAATGGGGCAGTGCCTGGAAGGCCACTCCCCAAGCCACCATAGGTGATGTTACCGACGGCTGGGGCCTGCAGACAACCTGTACGTTCACGTGCCCACGGTTTCCAGCCTCGCTGGCCTCGCTGACCGACTAGTGACGTGAGTTATTATCGGATTAGGGTTAATTCTTTCAGCGAATTTTCATATCGAAGGCCAAAACTTTTTCCTCCGGATGCGCCTTCCAAATCACGTTGCGTGCGACACCGTATATTTCTGCCAAGGTGTATAGCGGCACCAAGGCGGCCTCTTCCATTAGAACGCGGCCTATCTGTTGCAGCAGTGCGACTCGCTTTTTTTGATCGCCGGTCTGGTGCTGCTCGTCGATCAGTCGGTCGACCTCCGCGTTTTGAAAGCCGACCCGCTTGGTTCTGCCGGACCGGTAATATTGATCGTAAACCGTATCCGCATCGATGGCCGGCCGACCCACGTAATAAAAAGGAATTTTGCCGCCGTTGACTCCGTCCGACCCCCAGAAGATGGCGAATTCTTGAGAGACGAGCTCAGTTTTTACACCTGCCCTGGCTAACTGATCGGCGATGACCTGGCAGACTTCTTTCGCCTTAGGATAACGGTCCGGCGAAAAATGGAGCTTGATCTCCAAACCATTGGCAAAGCCTGCTTGAGTGAGTAGCTCCTTGGCCCGTTTCGGATCGTAGGGATAGCGCTTGACCTTGGGATCGTAACCGATCACGTTGGCGCCGAGCGGTCCGCTCATAACGTAACCGTTGCCTTCATAAATATGTTTGATTACTGCGGTCGGGTCGACGGCATAGTTGAACGCTTGGCGCACGAGCTTGTTGTCGAAGGGCTTGTGCGTGACGTTCATCGCCAAGAAATACATTCTGAGCCCTTCGACTTTTTCCGCCCGCACCCGCGGATGTTTGTCCAAGCGGGCGATATCTTCCACCGGAACATTATTGACGACATCACCTTGTCCGGCCAGCAGCCCCGCGATCCTCCCGGCATCCTCGCCAACTTTTTTCAGGACGATTTCTTTGATAGCGGCCTTGGAGCCCCAGTAATCGTCATTACGTGTCATGACAAGATTGCCGTCCCGCTGCCAGCTGACGAATTTGTAAGGCCCGGTGCCGATCGCATGTTGATCGACTTCGTCGCCGTATTTTTCCGCGGCGATCTTACTGAGGATAAAGCGGTTCTGTAATCGATCGAGAAGAACCGCGTTGGGCTGCGCCGTGGCGAAAACGACGGTGTGATCGTCGAGGGCTTTAATTTCGGTCAAGTCGTCGAAGTTCGACTTTTGCAGGCTCCTCTTGTCGTTCTTGATGCGATTGACCGAGTGGACCACGTCTTGAGCGGTAAAGGGCGAGCCGTCGTGAAAACGAATTCCTTTCCTGAGCCGAAACACCCAACTGTTGCCTTCGAATTTCCATGACTCAGCGAGCACGCCATAGTAATCCTTACGCGCGTAGTTGATCTCGACCAGCGGCTCGATCATGTGTTGCCAGATGCCATACTGTGGCCCGGAGCTATGCGCATAGGGGTGAAGGGCGTCCAAACCAATGCTGCTCAGAATCATCAGCCGTTCTCTGGACGCTGAGAAAACGAGCCGCGGCCAAGCGCTGCTCGCGAGAACACCTAGCCCGGCGACGGCACTTCGCTTGAGAAACGTTCTTCGTTTCATCCCCGGTTCGTTCGAACGCATGGTGCCCTCCCATTTGGCCTCACTTCGGCAGATCGGCAACGAGCGCGATCAGAGTTTCAATGTTGGAGAAGGCTTACTTGATCTTCATATCCCAAGCGAGGACTTTTTCATCCGGCCGCATTTTCCACACGACATTTCTAGCGACACCATAGATGTCGGCTAAATTGTAGAGCGGCACCATGGGCGCTTCTTCCATGATGATCTTCCCAGCTTGCTGCAACAGCGCCACACGTTTTTTCGGGTCCGCTGTTTTTTGCTGTTCTATGATGATCTTGTCCAGTTCCGGATTGCTGTAATTCGTGCGCTTCGTCGTGCCCGTTCGGAAGTACTGATCGTAAAGCGTGTCGGCGTCTGTGAGCGAGCCGCGGCCAATATAATAGAACGGCAACCTGCCGCCGTTGACTCCCGTCTTGTCCCAAAAAAGCGCCCACTCTTGCGAGATCAACTCGACTCTGAAACCGCCCTTCACCATCTGCGCCGCAACCACCTGACAAACTTCGCGGTCTTTGGGATAACGCCCGGGCGAGTAATAGAGCTGAACATCGCAGCCATCCTTATATCCCGCTTCAGCAAGAAGTTCTCGTGCTTTCTTGGGATCGTATGGATAACGCTTATGTTTCGGATCGGCGCCGATGACGTTGGACCCGACCGGCCCGTTGAGCGGGTAACCGATACCGTCGAAAATATTCTTGACGATGGCCGGCGCATCGACGGAATAGTTGACGGCCTGGCGAACCAGTTTGTTGTCAAACGGCTTATGCGCGACATTCATAGCCAACAAAAACATTCGCAAGCCTTCCAGCCTGTCGATTCTTACACGGGGGTGTTTTTGGAAGCGGGCAACCTCATGTACCGGCACGTTATTGATGAAGTCCGCCTGACCGGATTCCAACGCCGCTAATCGCGCCGCTTCTTCCGTCACTTTGCGAAAAACTACTTCTTTGATCGCCGCCTTGCCTCCCCAGTAATCGTCATTGCGGGTAAACACCATGTTGCCGCCGCGCTGATAGCTGACGAATTTATAAGGACCCGTGCCGATCGGGTTTTGATAGAGCTGATCGCCGAACTTATCCCCGGCGACTTTGCTGAGAATGAAACGGTTTTCCAAGCGATCCAAGAAAATCGCCAATGGTTGTTTGGTCACGAACACGACGGTTTGATCGTCCGGCGTCTGCACCTCCGTGACATCCTTGAAGTTGGGCGCTTGCAAGCTGCCGCCCTTCTCATCTCGCATCTTCTCGATCGAAAACGCCACGTCCTTGGAGGTCAGTGGGGCGCCGTTGTGAAATTTGACGCCTTGGCGCAGTTTAAAAACCCATTGCTTGCCCTGGAACTCCCATGACTCGGCGAGGACACCGACGTAATCTTTCTTATCGTAGTCCAGTTCCACCAGCGGCTCGATGACATGTTGCCAGTTGCCGTAAATCGGACTGGAGCTATGATTATAAGGATGAATCGAATCGGCGACGCTGCTGTGATAGATCACGACGCGGTCTCGTGAGGCGGCCGACGCGCGGCGCAACAATCCTGGCCATACCGCTGCCCCGACACCCAAGGTGGCGCTCCTCTGCAAAAACTTTCTACGGCTGACATCGGTTTTCTTACTAGCCATGCGATCCTCCTAGATCCGGACTGTTGTTATCTCTGTCTGCGCAATTTCGGGTCGAAGATATCTCTCAAGCCGTCTCCTAAAAGATTGATGCCGAATACCGTGATAAAAATGGCCAGGCCCGGGAAAATCGTCAGCCATGGAGCGCGATTGATATAACTCCTGCCCTCGCTCAGCATCGAGCCCCAGGTTGGTATATGCGCCGGCACGCCGAGTCCGAGAAAGCTCAAACTCGCTTCGGATATAATAACGATTGCCATGGCGAAGGTTGCGATCACGGTGATGCTGGCAACCGTGTTCGGCACCACGTGACGGAGCAGAACATAACCGTCTCGACCGCCCAAGGCCTTGATCGCCGTGACAAAATCACGCTCCTTTAACGACAGCACCTCGCCGCGCACGACGCGGCAGTATTGGACCCAGCGGCTAAGCATGAGCGCCATGATGAGGTTGACCACGCCCTGTCCCAGGAAGGCCATGATCGCTATGGCGATGAGCAGAAATGGAAAGGCAAGAAAAATTTCGGAGATTTTGCTGACGATATCGTCGACAAGTTTTCCAAAGTACCCCGCTACCGCTCCCAAGGTGCAACCGATCAAACCCGCAAAGATCACGGTTGCGGCGCCGACCAATAAGGAAATCCGCGACCCATAGATGATCCGGCTCAGAATATCCCGGCCCAGATTGTCTGTCCCCAAGAAATAGGCCGGTGAACCGTTCTCGGACCAGCGCGGCGGCCGCAACCGATCTTCGAGCGTTTGCGCCTGTGGATCATGCGGCGCTAACAGAGGTGAGGCGACACCGCAAACGAAGAGGGCCGCCAAAATAATGCCGCCGACCCAGATCTTCAAGTGCTTTAAGCCGATCATCAGAATTTTATCCTTGGATCGATCCAGCTATAAAGAAAATCGGTCAGTAAATTCACCACGAAGTAAATAATCGCGAAGAACAAAATCAGCACCTGCGTTAGCTTGTAATCTCGGGCTGAGATCGATTGGATTAACAATTCGCCAATGCCGGGATATGAGAACACGGTTTCCGTGATCACAGAACCATTTAGCAGAGCGCCTAGCTGTAGACCGAGAATGGTCACAATCGTGATCATCGCATTGCGCAATATGTGCCGCCAGATGACCGCTTTTTCACTCAACCCCTTGGCTCTTGCGGTGGTAATAAAATCCTGCCGCATCACTTCGAGGACGCTAGAACGCGAGATGCGAGTAACAATCGCGGCCAGGCTCGTGCCCAGGGTAAAGGCCGGCATCAGAAGGTGCTGGAGCGCGCTCCAAAACGCGGTAAAATTTCCGGTGATCAGGCTGTCTATTAGATAGAGATGGGTGATCGGCTTCACCTCGATGCCATACTCAATCCGTCCGGCGACGGGCAACAGATTGAGTTGTCCCCCCAAAAAATAGATCAGCATAATTCCAAGCCAGAAATTCGGTAATGAAACGCCGATGAGCGCAACGCTCATCCCGGCATGATCAAAAAGCGAGTTATGTTTGATAGCGGAGTAGACGCCCAAGGGGACGGCGATAATGATGGCGACGATCAAACTGATAAATGCAAGCTCTATCGTGGCCGGTAGCCGCTCAAAAACCAACTTCATCACAGGCTCGTTAAACTTGAGCGATCTGCCGAAGTCGCCCCGAACCGCGCGCGACAAAAAATCCCAGTACTGCACCAGGAGCGGCTGGTCGAGGCCTAACTCGCGACGGGTCTGTTCGATATCCGCCGGCGTGGCATCGTCGCCGAGGAGCAACGATACCGGATCTCCAGGAGCGATATGCATGAGCATAAAAACCAGAAACGAAATACCCAGTAAGACCGGTATCGCACCGAGTATTCTGCGGCTCAGAGTGTTCATTCTTTTAGAACATTGAGAACCAAGGTCGTTCGGGAATTCACCGGCAGACGATCAAAGCCCCAGTTGGGAGAAGGATTGATCCAGCACTTTGAGCGCATGATCGATCTGGTCCTTGTTGACGTTCAGGGCAGGTGATATGCGTACGACGTTGCCATAAGTTCCGCCTTTGCCCAGCAATAGGCCATGGTTCTTGGTCAACTCCATGAGCCGCTTCGTGCTCTCGGCATCTGGTTTTTTCTTCTCGCCGACAAGTTCCATTCCTTGCATCAAGCCCATGCCACGTACATCGCCGATGATTGGGTATTTGTCCTGAAGAGCATTCAAACCTTCGCGCAACCGGTTGCCCATCACACGGGCATTCTCCACTAGGTTGTCTTCTTCAATCACGCTGATCGTGGCATGGGCGGCGGTGCATGTGACCGGATTGCCGCCGAAAGTTGAAATCGTGTTGCCTTGCATACTGTCGGCTATTTCCGGGCTTGCAATGGTTGCCCCGATCGGTACGCCGTTGGCCATGCCTTTGGCGAAGGTCATGATGTCCGGTTCGACGCCCCAATGTTCGATGCCGAACATCTTGCCGCCGGTACGGCCCCAGCCGGTCTGGACCTCATCGCAAATGAAAAGCCCGCCGTATTTCTTGACGATGCCGATAATCTCTTTGAAATATTCTTTCGGTGGCGTGATAAAACCGCCAACGCCTTGAATCGGTTCGGCCAAGAAAGCGGCGATCCGCCCCTGCGATGTCATGGTTTGAATCGCCTCTTCGATATCCGTCGCGCATTTTATATTGCAGCTCGGATAGGTCAGTCCGAAGGGACAACGGTAGCAGTAGGCATTGGCGATATGGTGCACGCCGGGCACGACGTTCGGCGTCAGACGCCAGCTCGATTGCGCCGACAGACTGAGCGCCAGATACGAACGGCCGCTGTAACTATGGCGCAGGGTGATGACGTCCTGGCACTTGGTATGGATCTGCGCCAGCAATACCGCGGTCTCATTGGCCTCGGTGCCGCTATTGGTGAAAAACGATTTTTCTAACCTGCCCGGCGTAATCTGCGCCAGCTTCTCCGCCAACTGAACCTGCGGCTCGTTGGCGTACAAAGTCGACATATGCTGCAGCTTATGGGTCTGTTCATCGACAGCTTTGGTGACCCGCTCGTTACAATGGCCGACGCTTACGGTGAGAATGCCGCCAAAGAAATCCAGGAATTCTTTGCCGTCGGCATCATAGACGTAGTGATCTTTAGCATGATCCACCACCAGGGGCTGGTCATAATAGGTGGCGACACAAGAAAAAAGATACTTTTTCTGTTTGTCGATGATTTCTTGTTTGTTCATTCTTTCAACCAGCTCTCAGTATCGACATATATTGAACGACGGCTCTAAATGCTGTTTCCACTTCACGCGAGTTCGGACAGGTTGATCAAAAAGGTCTCAGATGCGAGGCGAACGCAGTCGATGAGCCGAGGCGTACGCTTCAGTACGTTGAAGCGAATCGGGCAAGCGCAACGAAGCATGTGAGCCTTTTGGGTCACCTGTTGTCAACCTGTTTAGTGGCGCCGCAAGAAGTCGAGAATCGGCGGATGCCCCTTTTCCGGCATTTCTCGCAAGTAGCCGTGCCTGCCACCCTCGACCAGAACAAACTCTGAACCGGCAATTTTGTCCGCCAGCGCTCTGGCCGAATCGACATGACTGCCGGTGCCGCCTTCATGGGTATCTTTGCTGCCGACAATGACCAAAGTCGGAGCCTTGATTCTGTCGACGATGTCGGTGGTCTCATGACACTGCCGCGCGACCACATGCCGCAAATAGCACTTCAAAGGCGGAACCTCGTTGACAATCAGCTCCTGGTACTTTTGCACGACGTCCGGATGCTCTTTCATAAACTGTTCGCTGAACATAAAGCCGGGACCCCAATGGTCGTGCTGGTATTTCTCATAACCCTTTTCGATCATTTCCAGGGCCGCATCCAGCGGTACGCCGCGCGGATAGTCTTCGAGCAGCTCGCTGTATTTTCCCGAACCACTCCCGGATAGCACAAGGCTGCGGATTTTTTCCGGATAATCCAAAGCCAGCCACTGGGCAACCCGGCCGCCCATGGAATGCCCCATGATGTGCGCCTTTTTGATACCCAGCGCATCCATCAAGCCGGCGCAGTCTTTGGCGAAAAGACGTGTAGAGTAGTGGACGTCCGGTTTATCGCTGCGGCCAAGTCCGCGATGATCGTAAATCAGAACCTGATAGTGCTTGGAGAATTCCGGCACTTGAGCGATGCGCCACGGCGCCAGGCTGATGCCGGTACCGGCAACCAACACCAGCGGATCTCCCTGGCCATAAAGCTCATAATAGAGATTTACGCCGTCCACATTTACCTTGCCGCTTTTGACCGGGTTGAT